>NZ_JBNHEQ010000271.1:0-29179 GCF_050016015.1 Dapis hubbardiae BLCC-M172 | reverse complement strand
CTAATACTAAAATTTGAACAGAATTTGTTCTGGGCAAATTTTCACTAAGTTAGCTCCAGCAGGGAGTAGGAAGTCGGGAAAAATATTGGATGATTTTTGTGGGATAATTGATTTGATTTTTTATTATTGGAGATATCTAATACTAAAATTTGAACAGAATTTGTTCTGGGCAAATTTTCACTAAGTTAGCTCCAGCAGGGAGTAGGAAGTCGGGAAAAATATTGGATGATTTTTGTGGGATAATTGATTTGATTTTTTATTATTGGAGATATCTAATACTAAAATTTGAACAGAATTTTCTCTTGGCAAATTTTCACTAAGTTAGCTAAAGCAGGGAATAGGGAGTAGGGAGTAGGAAGTCGGGAAAAATATTGGATGATTTCTGTAAGATAATTGATTTGATTTTTTGTTATTGGAGATATCTAATACTAAAATTTGAGCAGAATTTTCTCTTGCCAAATTTTTACTAAGTTAGCTACTGCATTATCCCAACTGTATTTAGCAACAGATTCTTTAGCATTTATACCCATTTCTCTACGGAAATTACTATCTTCAATTAAAAGCTTTAATTTCTCACAAAAACTTTCTTGATTTCCTGGAGTAAATAATAAACCATTCCTACCATCTTGAATATTTTCTGTGACTCCTCCAGCTTGAGGAGCAACTACTGGAAGACCTGCTGCAAATGCTTCTAATACAGTTAAACCTCTGGTTTCTTTTTCTGAAGCTGTGACATGAAAATCACTATTTTTCAAAATATTAGGTACATTCTCAGGAGGTGTTCTACCTAATAGATAAACATTCTTTGTTACTTTAGCTAATCTGTTTGATATTTCATCGCGCATCGGACCGTCTCCAACAATTATTATGGCAACATTTTCTATATCTACTAATTGCTGAAGTCTGACAAAAACATCTAAGGTAAATTTCCAACCCTTATCTTCAGTTAGTCTACCTAAAAATACTATTTTTACTTTGTTAGCTAAATTAGGAATTTGATAATTTGATTCCCAAAAATTTGCTGTTATTGTGGCTGACTGAAATTTTTCTATATCAAAACCATGAAAGTTGACATACATAGCATTTTTAATTCCCATACTGACAATTTTTTGATAGGTAATACTGCTAGAAACTAAAGTCAAATCGTATTGGTTGTAAATTGAGACAAAACTTTTTTTGAAGATTAACTGCAACATCAAGTTAATCCCTTTTGGTAAAGGCAAAAAATCTTCAAAATATTCTAAAAAGTTAGTTCTGAAAGTACAGACACAGGGAATTTTATGTTGTCGAGCAAATCTTATGCCAGCTAAACGAAAAAAAGCAAAAAATAATCTTTCTGGTTCATCTACATGAATAATTTCTGGCTGAAATTTTTCTAATTCTCGGCGGACTATTTGGTAAGTGTTAAATCCTACGTTTCTTTCAAAATCTAGAAATGGTGTACTAGGTAAATTAATGACTTGAACTCCAGGGAAAATATTACCTGTGTAATCTTTCCAATTTGGATATAAATGAGCTAGGGGACTATAGTCAGGACAAAATAATAATACTTGATGTCCGAATTGACTGAGTTTTTGGACTCGGTAATAACCACTAACGGTTACTCCATCTAATACGGGTAAAAATCCAGAGGCAATAATGGCAATTTTCATAAGCGAAGGAAGAAGGAAGAAGGAAGAAGTAAGAAGGCAGTTAAATCTTAAGTTTCTGCTAATTATTCTTCAAAAAGAGATTCTAAATTACGATATCCACTAACTACTATATAAGCTTTTTCTGAAGTAATTAATATAGAGACACTCTATAGAACATAGAACATCTCTATATCAATTATTTCAAAATTTAGAGGATTTTCGACTACAGAAAAGTATCCACACTATAGCTTTACTATAGAATGGTAACATTGGCGCAATTTCTTAATAATCCTTTCTTTACGTTTTCTCAGAGCTGACGGTGTAATACCTTGGTACTCTTCCAAATTATGAATTTCTTGCCATGATAAACCTTGAACTGTTTTGTAATTTAAAAGCTTTTGTTCCTCTGGAGTCAGATTTTTTAAAGCTTCGTTCAATTGCTCTACTTTATTATTTACTTCTTCAACTTGAGGTTGTAGAGATTCCTCTTGCTGTAGAAGGCTTTTTGTTACATAATTAGATTCTTTCATACTAAGTTCTTCAAAGCTTTTTGTTTTAGATTCTTGCCTACTAAGCTCTCGAATATAATTATATGCTGTTCCACGAATCCAGCCTAAAATACTGTTTATAGTTTTCCCTTCTTCCAAAGCCTTAATACCTCTCATGTAAACTTCATTAAGAATGTCGTTGGGTTGGTATAATTTATTCAGCTTAAATTGATTTAAACGCATCCGAATATAGACAAATAATGAATCACTTTCACAATTGTTTCGACTTAATAACTCCCGAAACTCTAAATTAAAACTTTCTCTACTCATCTGGTATTTTGTACTCCTTTTTACAAAACTACTTTTTATGATGGTGCTATCTAATGGTAATGATTTTCTCGGCTAAAACTGTTAATACATTTGAGTAATATCATTACATTTCTAGGAATAGCACCCTCATATACTTATTAGTTTCACTTACCTATTTTCGTGACACTCTCAGTTCGTCACAAATACAAGTAAAGCTTCACTTATATGTAGAAACAAACAAAAAAGCAGGGAAGACAAGGATTATGAATAATAAAAAACAGCAGAGCCTATCACTATTCTGGGATAAGCATCAAGAATTACTATCCTGGAACAGGAGTATAGATCAAAGAAAAAATTGCCCAATGACTTTAACTTCTAGCTTGAAACAGTTGATTAATGAGTATGCCATGTTATCTTCTTTACCTGAATTAAATCTAGAACAAGAAGAGAAATTAGGTGAGATACTTGAGCAAGCTAGTGAGAACGAAATTATGGCTTTTTGGATTTCTGAGGTAGACTATATTTTAGGCGAAAGCTTAGGTTTATTAAAGCCAGAAGACCTGAATTACTATGAAGATCAAAAAGCAATTTTAAGGGAACATTTCTGGAGTGACATAAAGATTGATAGTTCCGATACTTACAAGCTAGAAAATCACCTCAAATAATCTAGTTTAAGGTCATAATTTTTAGCCCCTATCCCATATCCAAAAAAAAAGGATAGGGGCTATTTGCAGATAATATTAAACTTACAAAAAAAGTTATTAAAAATAACTATTTAGTTGAAAAAAATAAATGATTTGGCAATATTTGTTAGCCTTAACGCACCGCACTTTAAGATTTCTGCAAAGTTTGTTATTGTCATTATATTTTTTCCCTTTTCTATCATTTTTTTATGTTTCTGATGATAACTCAACATTTATCAAAAGTTTTAATTATCAATCTGAGCTTCTTTGATATAACATTTTAAAGATTGTCACCAACCTCTGACAAAAAAACGCTAAAAATGCCTAAACTCGTCAACATAATTTCAATGGTTTCAGCCTTATTGCTCAAGATATCTGATAAAATAATCCGAAGGAATGTTACTGCCTAATTAAATTTTGAAGGCTGAAATACCTATAATTCCGTTATTAAAACCAGCGATCGCCTCATGTTCATTTAGCTAAATCGCGGAGAAGCCTCACACCATAATCTATGATTTGGGGTGAGATGAATCGGCGGTAAATTAATGGGAAGTCGAGTCCCATTAATTTACAAATATTATCCTCAAGTTTTGGTCTTTAAAAAAAACTTGTGCTATTATTTTTTATAATTAAGGAAATTTGCCGTTATGCGGACTGCCTATCAATACAAATTAAAGCCCAATAAAGAGCAAATAGCTACAATAGAACTGTGGTTAAATTTGTTGCTTCGGCAGTACAACTATAGATTAGGTGAGCGATTCTCATGGTGGGAAGAAAACCGTTGCCTAGTTAATGCTTGTCCGTTAATAATGCCAATTCCTCAGTTGAGAGATAACCCAGATTATTACTCCCAGAAAAAGGATTTGGTCAATACCAAAGATAAATTTCCTGAGTATAAGCTAATTCATTCTCAGGTTTTGCAAGATTGCATTAAACGGGTAAAACTAGCTTTTGATAGGTGGTTTAAAGCAGATAAAAATGGGCAGCGATTAGGGAAACCAAGGTTTAAAGGAAAAGGTCGTTATCGTAGTTTTACTTATCCTCAAATCAAACAAGATTGCCTTGAAGGAAACAAGATTAATTTACCCAAAATTGGCCTGGTAAAATTAATTCAACATCGACGATTACCATCTGGTTTTAAAATTAAAACTGCTACGATTACTCGTAAAGCTGATGGGTATTATGTAACTTTATCTTTGGAGGATAAATCAGTTCCTAGGTTTAATTATGATGTTAAGCCCACAACAGAAAACACCCTAGGCATTGACATGGGATTAAAAGATTTCTTGGTCACAAGCGATGGAGAATCAGTTCCAATTCCTCAATATTATCGCTCATCTCAAAAGCGATTAAAAACTCTACAGAAAGGTTTATCTCGAAAGAAAAAAGGCAGCAATAGATGGTTAAAATCTGTCAAGGCAGTGGGTAAACAACATAAAAAAGTAGCCGACAAGCGTAAAGATTTTCATTTTAAAACAGCCAATGAATTATTATCAAAAGCTGATATTATTGCCCACGTAGACGCGGAGCGGCGTGCCGGAGGCAAACTTAAATATTAAAGGGCTAACTAAAACTCGATTGAGTAAATCAATTAATGATGCTGGGTGGGGTCAATTTCTAACTATTTTAACTGTCAAAGCTGTTAGCGCAGCTCCTCCGCAGGAGGCAAATGCTGGACAGAAAACAATAGGGGTAAGCCCCAGAAATACTAGCCAAGATTGCTCAAATTGTGGTGAAAAAGTCCCGAAAGGATTAAACATACGAACTCATTCTTGTCCGCACTGCGGTACAGTAATAGACCGAGATGTAAACGCGGCGATAAATATAAAAAATAGGGCGGCAGGGCATTCCGTCCTTAAAGCTCGTGGAGTCCGACGGGGTACCGGGACTGGGAAACGAGAAGCCCATACTATAGCGTCAGCTTAGTCTGGGAGTATGTCACGATGGCGATCTAATTTTTCTCACCTCCTCTAACAGCGGTTTGACAGATTTAAAAGTATGTGGTAATTCTGAAAAACTTACCCATACAACAATTGCAAAAATCCTCAAATGGCTAAATACTCAACCATAATAGATATACTAAAAGACCGCTCAGAAAATCTCCCCAACCAAACAGCTTATACTTTCCTGCCAGATGGAGAAACCAAGTCTGGTAGCTTAACCTATCAACAACTAAATACTCAAGTCCGAGCGATCGCTGCCCACCTCCAATCATTCATCATCCCAGGAGACCGAATATTAGTCGTTTATCCCTACACTGCCGGACTAGAATTTATCACCAGTTTCCTTGGTTGTATCTGTGCAGGAGCGATCGCCGTAACTAGCAACCCTCCCCTCAACAGCGAAGCTATAGCCAAACTCCAAGAAAGAGTCGAATCCTCTGAACCAAAAGCTATTCTCACCACAGAATCCTTTTTGAAGGAAATTCGAGGAAAATTAGCCAAAAATCCAGACCTAGCTCCCAAACTCAACCAGTATCCATGGATAGCCACGGATAAAATTGCATTCTCTGAAGCACCCCAATGGAGAGAACCAAAAATAGAACCAGACACCCTCGCCTTTTTCCAATACACCTCCGGTTCCACAGGCAAACCAAAAGGAGTAATGGTAACTCACAGCAACGTTCTACATAATTCAGAAATTATTTATCAGTCCTTTGAACATTCCCCAGAAAGTCAAGGCGTAATTTGGCTACCCATGTTCCACGACATGGGATTAATAGGCGGAGTCATACAACCTTTATATGGAGGTTTTCCAGTCACCCTCATGTCACCCGTAGCTTTGATTCAAAAACCCATACGTTGGTTAGAAGCTATTTCCAAATATAGAGCAACAACCAGTGGCGGACCCAACTTTGCTTATGACTTAGTTTCTCGTCAAGTAACCCCACAACAACTAAAAAAATTAGACTTGAGTAGTTGGAGTGTCGCATTTTCTGGAGCCGAGCCTGTACGAGCTGCAACTTTAAAAAGATTTGCCGAGACTTTTGCGCCTTGTGGCTTTCGGCGAGAAGCTTTTTATCCTTGTTATGGAATGGCAGAAACTACTCTATTTATTAGTGGCGGAACAAAAACAAAAGCTCCAACTATTAAATATGTCGATGCTGAAGCTTTAGCAGAAAACCGAGTTGTAGTTGGTGGGGAGAAAAGTAGGGCAGTAGTTAGTTGTGGTTGGAGTTGGTTGGGTGATGAAATTGTCATAGTCGATCCAGAATCTTTGACTAAACGTTCAGAAGGAGAAGTAGGAGAAATTTGGGTATCCGGTGCTGGAGTGGGTAAGGGTTATTGGCAGCAAAAGTCGGAAACGGAACAAACTTTTAATGCTTTTTTGGTAGATAAAGGACCTTTTTTACGAACGGGAGATTTAGGATTTTTACAGGATGGGGAATTATTTATTACTGGTAGGATTAAAGATGTAATGATTTTGTGGGGTAGGTATCGTTATCCTCAAGATATTGAATTAACTGTGGAAAAATGTCATCCAGCTTTAAGGTCTGGTTGTGGAGCAGCTTTTTCTATAGAGGCCGAGGATGATGAGCGGTTAATAATTGTTCAGGAGGTGGAGCGTAGTTATTTACGGAAGTTGAATATTGAGGAAGTAGTGGGAGCTATTCGTCAGGCAGTTGCTGAGGAACATACAGTGGAAGTTTATGCTATTAATTTGTTGAAGACTGGTAGTATTCCGAAAACTACCAGTGGTAAGATTCAACGTCGGTTATGTCGGAGTCAATTTTTGGAGGGTAGTTTGAATTTAGTTGGTAACTGGCAACTTCAAACTGAAAAAGGGAGTGTATCTGAGTTGGCAGATATAACGCTACGGGAAAGTCAAACCAGCAATACCTAATTTGTCAGTATTGAGCCGTCAGTTATTAGCTATCAGCGTATAAGTTTAAAGCTGCATTAATTGAGTTAGAAAAAAATATCAATACAATTGTCTTTAAAGTCTGTATTTTTTAGGGCTTGCTGATTAAATATAAAAGTGTTTACTCGTAGAGGTTTCAGCTTTTGCAGATACTAATAAAGTAACTGCTTCAGTAGTAATTCCTATTCAAAAATCTAGTATTTTCGGCAAATAGGGGAGAAAATCACTATATCCGATTCTTCTGGCTACCTCTTCTATGATTCTTAATTCTTCCTGGATTCTGAATTCTATTTGCGAAGCATGACCTAGGAAATTCTGGCTTCTCCCCTGACAAAAAAACTTTTGAGGGCAAACCATATTTATCTAAATTACTTTGTTCAAATAAGAGTTTTATTAGTCTCTAATTGTCTTTAAAGTCTATATTTTTTAGGGCTTGCTGATTAAATATAAAAGTGTTTACTCGTAGAGGTTTCAGCTTTTGCAGATACTAATAAAGTAACTGCTTCAGTAGTAATTCCTATTCAAAAATCTAGTATTTTCGGCAAATAGGGGAGAAAATCACTATATCCGATTCTTCTGGCTACCTCTTCTATGATTCTTAATTCTTCCTGGATTCTGAATTCTATTTGCGAAGCATGACCTAGGAAATTCTGGCTTCTCCCCTGACAAAAAAACTTTTGAGGGCAAACCATATTTATCTAAATTACTTTGTTCAAATAAGAGTTTTATTAGTCTCTTGCTGAAAGCTAATAGCTAAATACTTACCCTAATTTCAAATAAAAAGAAAACTATAGTTAGGGCTTACCGATCAAAAGATGAAAGCCTTTACATATGGAGCTTTTAACATTTTCAGGTAGGTCAAAAGTACAAGCTTTTAAGCCTTGAAAGCTAAAAAGTCTAGGATTTACGGCTAATTATTGCAGAAAAATCAGGGCATAATTATGACTACTACCTTCTCTAAATTTCTGATTCATCCTGACTCCTGATTCGGTGACTCCTCCTGCTTACTAAAAGACTTATTGAGCAAACCCTAGTTAAGCATTCAGCCGTCAGCTATTAGGTATCAGCGTATAAGTTTAAAGCTGTATTAATTGAGCTAGAAAAAAATATTACTATAATTGTCTTTAAAGTCTATATTTATCTAAATTACTTTCTTAAAAGAAGAGTTTTATTGTTCTCTTGCTGAAAGCTAATAGCTAAATACTTACCCTAATTTCAAATAAAAAAAACACTATAATGAGGATGTTTAATGTCTAAAGGTGTTATTTATATTGTAACTGGAGAAAAGTATATTAATGAGGCACTTATATCAGCAGCTAGTTTAAAAGATAAAATGCCTAATTTACCTATAACGCTTTTTTCAAGTGAAGAAGTTAATTCTGAACTTTTCAATGAAGTAATTTTAATCAAAAATCCTCAATCTGAATATGGAATCATAGGTAAAATCAATCAAGTCAGATATATTTCTCAAACGCCTTATAAAGAAACTTTATTTCTAGACACTGATACTTATATATGTCATAATTTTGTCGAGAGATTTACTATGCTGAAAAATTTTGATATAGCTGTAGCTCATGCACCAAATATAATAGCTTATCAAGTAGAAAATGTACCAAAAAGTTTCCCATAAATGAATACTGGTGTAATTCTTTTTAAACGTTCTGAAAGTGTGAAATATTTTTTCCAAGAGTGGTTAAATATCTACAATAGAGATATGATAAACAAGGAAATTACTCTAGGAAAACATCTCCACGATCAACCATCTTTTAGAGAAGCTTTATATCATAGCAATCTTAGAGTAGCAACTTTGATACCAGAGTACAATTGTAGATTTGTAATGGCAGGATATGTTGATAGAGAAGTTAAAATACTTCATGGTAGACATACAAATTTACCAGCAATAGCTAAAAGAATTAATTCATATAAAAAGCAGAGAATTTTTAAAATAGATGAATCAACTAAAAATTTGTATGTATGGTGGAGAACATAATTAGGAATTACACAACACTATTTCATTAATGGATAATTGATAATTACCTCTGGTTAAAACCTTACGGGAATTGAAGATGAGGAAATTCAAGAGCACTTTTTTCCCCCTATCCAAGGGGAGGCTTCAAGGCGCGAATTATTTAATTATTAATAATTAATAATTCGGTAATTTTGTAATTGTGAGCGACAGCAAAGCATTTTCAAATACCCAAAACTCCTGATATATAAAAAAATACTATGGCAGCAAAGGATACCTTCCATGATGCAGTAAAATCTGCTTTACAAAAGGAGGGTTGGAATATTACCCACGATCCTCTCTACATTAATTTTGCTGAAGTTGAAATTTATATTGACTTGGCAGCAGAAAGACTTTTAGCAGCAGAAAAAGATGGAAAAAGAATAGCGGTTGAAATTAAAACCTTTATCAAACCTTCGGCAATTTCTGAATTATCGCTTTGCTCTTCATGCAGAAGAGCCAGAGCGAATACTATACCTCGCTATTCCTCTTGCAGCTTACGAGACCTTTAAGCTCCTGAAAAAAATTGCGCATCGAAAGATTTTCCTTTACTTCCTGACAATTTTTGTGATACTATAAAATTTAGATGGTGTTATTCGCCTATACACATGACTTTTTATTCAATCAAACTTCCTGACCTCCAATAGGCAATGAAATATTCAGGAATTTTCCCAGGAGCAATACCAAAAATATTTTCATTTTCTGAAGCTTCCGTAAATATGGATTTTCCCTCATCAAATCTTTCCATTTATCCTTCCTTCAGTGGAAAACCACCAACATTTTCATTTTATGCAGCTTCTAAAAAATTCGGCGCGTCGAAAAATCTTCCGTTGCTTCCTCAGATCAAGATAAGCTTTCAGCACTCAGCTTTTTTTCTAAATTTTCAAAATTTAGAAAAAAAGCTGAAAAGGATGAAATATCAAAAGGGAATAGAACTCCGTTCCGCTTCGCGAACGCTCAATCCATTTCTTCTGTTTTTTCTGTTGATCAAATTTTTCCATTTATCCTTCCTCAGTGAAAAACCACCAACATTTTCATTTTATGAAGCTCCTACCTAAAAAAATCGCGCGCCAAAAGATTTTCTCTTGCTTCCTGACAATTTTTCTGATACTATAAAATTTAATTGTGTTTACTCGCCTATACACATGACTTTTTATTCAATCAAACTTGCTTACCTCCAACAGGCAATGAAATATTCAGGCATTTTCCCAGGAGCAATACCAGAAATATTTTCATTTTCTGAAGCTTCCATAAATAATTATTTTCCCTCATCAAATTTTTCCATTTATCCTTCCTTCAGTGGAAACCCACCAACATTTTTCATTTTATGAAGCTCCTGCCTAAAAAAATCGCGCGTCAAAAGATTTTCTCTTGCTTCCTGACAATTTTTCTGATACTATAAAATTTAATTGTGGTTACTCGCCTATGCTTATGACTTTTTATTCAACTAAAAAGAGTAATAATTTCTCATCTTAGAGTCAATATTGTAGAAACTAAAATCAATTTAAAAAATACAGTTAGTGCTTCTGTATTTCAAGTCTTCTACTTGAACACGAGGTACTGAATAAGTCATAAGAGAAATAGAGATTTGTTAAGCTAAGATAACAAAAGTTAACACTATGTCCAATAATCTTTAACCCACAATATTAACTATGACAATTAAAGTAGGAGACAAAGCACCCGAATTTACCTTATCATCCCAAGATGGAACTAAAGTTTCTCTCTCTGACTTCCTGGGTAAGAAAAATGTTGTTGTTTACTTTTATCCTAAGGACGACACACCTGGATGTACCAAGGAAGCTTGTGCATTTAGAGACAAATATCAGGTATTTACAGATGCTGATGCTGAAGTGATTGGTATTAGTGGAGACTCGAAAAAATCTCACAAACAATTTGCGGCTAAATATAATTTACCCTTTACTCTCTTATCTGATAAGAGCAACAAAGTTAGAGAATTATATGATGTACCTGCTACACTCTGGATACTTCCAGGTAGAGTTACTTATGTCATAGATAAAGAAGGAATTATTCGTCATATCTTTGACTCTATGCTTGACTTTGATGCTCACGTTAAAGAAGCTTTAAAAACATTGAAAGCCATATCTGTTTAACTAGGCATAAGCTTTTCTGATTTTTGAGCGCTTACCGCTTATTTCAACTTTTGTTCAAGAAAACTAAAAAAATAAATGGCGTTGCTGAAATGTAATGGTCAGTAGCTGAAGGTAAAATCGGAAAACTTATGTTTTTCCTTGATACTTAATCTAAAAATCATTACCACTCAGCAACGCCAAATAAATTATCCCATATCTTATAGATAAGCATCTTGCCCACAAAGTATTTTGGGATAATTTTTAAATTGGAAGTCACTTAGCTTTAGTAAAGACATGATAATATTAAGTCAAGACTAAAGCTAAATATAATTATAGGAATAAATCATTCAGGAATTTGTCAAAAACTTCAAGTATGACTAATTTAAACCTAAGTAGATTTAACACCTACCACCTCACTAACACTATTACTTACTTTGCCATTATTACCATTACCATTAGGTCGTGGTTGAATTAAACCATAACCACCATGATGATAACGTTTGTAAATAACATTAATTTCACCAGTAGCTAAATTGCAAAACATATAGAAATCATGGTCAATAAGTTGTAGTTGCTCCAGGGCTTCTTCTACAGTCATCGGAGTCATAGCAAAATATTTAGTCCGTACTACCTCATTTGGTAGCTCCGGTTGGCGATCGCCAATTAAATTCTCTACAACTGGTTGTGATTGAATTGCCTCAGCAGTCTTTTCTTTACTTACCTTAGATTGACGCTTTTCTTTATACTTCCTCAGTTGACGCGCAATTTTATCTGCTACTAAGTCAATACTAGCATACAAGTTCTCGCTACTTTCCTGGGCACGAATGACTGTACCATTTGCGTAGATAGTTACTTCTGCTGTTTGCTTAGGATTTATGCGTGGATTTTTAGCTACTGACAGATGTACATCTACTTCTGTGGTGAGTTGTTGAAAATGATTAACTGCTTTTTCAATTTTTTGATTGACATACTCATGAATAGAATCGGTTATTTCTATATTTTTACCCTGGATAACAAGCTTCATAAGCTCCCTCCGAATTGTGTTTGGGCTTACTATTACTTTATAGAATAGCACTTTGTATTCTCCCCAACATCTTCTCTTTAAAATCCTTTGCATCCCTTGACATTTCTTGACTTTTTTTGCCTTAATTTCACTAAAATTAGTCTTGATTTTTTGGATAATTAGCAGTATGTGGTTATATCATGTCTCTTTTTGCACTTGAGAGAAGAAGATTTTTATTACGGCTAGTTAATGAGACTTGATATTAGCAATATGAATCGTTATATTTTAGTTTTTATATTTTCTTTATTTGTTATCAACAAAGATAGTAGTTATATTTGAGAAGCCAGGAATCTATTTCAGTTGCTTTCTCAAAAGAAAAATCAAGAAATAGTCTAGTTATCTAGTGCAGGATGGCTGAAATAACTGACCAGTTACAAAATCCTAAAAGCCTTACTAAGCAATACTTTTGACTTTTAAATGCATGACTTTTAACTTCCGCGTAGCGACACTAGGGTTGGCTGAAAAAGTCTTTTTTCAGGAGTAGGAGAGCAGGGGAGTAATTTGTTTGCTCAACTATGCGCCCAAAATGCTAATTTTTGACGATAAAGAGCTGAAAACTAGGTACTTTTTCAAGACCTAAAAAGACTAATACCTTTATCTGTATATACCAATTCCCATGCATTAACGCAAGACCTTGGATAACACTTCAGTTATTAAGTAATTACCTTAGTTTAATTACTTTTTTGTTAGTTTGAGCACTATGAGTGCATTAATTATTCTTTTTTGTACGGACGCCCTTATGCAACGTCCCTACCTCCCCCGCTCCCCTACTTCAATCAAATGTAGAAAAGTTTTTGAGAAATAGTATTAATGCTTTGAGATTTAATCAGCAAGCCCTATCTATACGCAAAAGCCAAAAGCAGAGAAGTGTAATAATTACGCTCCTTACTACTCCCTTACTTCCCTATTCCCTATTCCCTATTCCCTACTGCCTAATCTAATAAATGACTTCTCAAACTTGCCAGTTAATTTGTCCAGGACTAACAACGTACTCATTGGCCTTAAAATGGCAACGATCTCTTGTCCAACAACGTCGTAATTGTCCAGAATTACCCGATGTCCTCATACTATTAGAACATCCACCAGTTTATACATTGGGACAAGGAGCCAAATTAGATTTTCTCAAATTCGATCCTAGTGAAAATGAATACGAAGTCCACCGAGTAGAGCGAGGGGGGGAAGTGACATACCATTGTCCAGGTCAACTGGTAGGTTATCCAATCCTCAACTTAAAGCATTATCAGCAAGACTTACATTGGTATCTAAGACAACTCGAAGAAGTATTGCTAAAAGTCTTAGATGTCTATGGTCTTAAGGGTAAACGATATCCAGGTTTAACAGGTGTTTGGTTGGAGGGTCGAAAAGTAGGAGCAATTGGAATTAAAGTTAGCCGTTGGATAACTATGCACGGCTTCTCTCTCAATATTTGTCCAGATTTGACTGGTTTCTACAGAATTGTACCTTGTGGTATTTCTGATAAACCTGTAGGTAGTCTGGCTGAATTTTTACCTAGCATTACTATAGATGAAGTGCTACCCCAATTAGTTAATGCTTTTGCTCAAGTATTTGGAGTTAAGTTCAATTATTTACCACTTCAAAAGTAAGCATTCAGTATATCAGCTATTAGCTATCAACCATAGCAATCCTATTTTATTCCTGTCAAAAATATTACTTTTTTTGAGGAAACAGCTCCAGAAGACAACAGGTGGAAGTTTCAGTTTTTTTATTTACTTTTGGATTTGTTACGACCTATTTAGGATTGCTATATTGATAAGAGGAGAAGGTAAAAGCAATTGAGAAATTGAGAAAGAATTAAAAGTTATTGCTCAAGTAAAGTTATTTAAGCTTAGAAAGAATTATTCATAATTTGCTGTTAACGCAGTTACGACCCAGGAGGCTAGTGCAGGATAGCGGAAATAACTAACCAGTTACAAAATCCTAAAAGCTTTCTTAACCAATACTTTTGACTTTTAAATGCATGACTTTTAACTTCCGCGTAGTGGCACTAGCTGACTGTTAAAAGCTGAATACTTATCTTTTAAAATTAAAAAGGTATAGGATCGGAATCGTCGGGTGGTGACTCTTCCTCTTGAAAATTTGGAGTTGATTCTTGATTAACAACGGAACTACGACGAGACTCTAAATTTACAACATTATTATAGTTTTTTTCTTGAGGTTCCTGTTGAGTCATAGTTCTATTATTGGGTCTTTTTGTGTATGTTTGATTCCCATCTTCAGTCATAGCTTCAGGGCTAATAGGATAAATTCTGGAGGCTGTTAATTCAGCTCGTTTTTCTTTAAATCCTTCTGGTCTGTCAATAGTATTCATATTCAACCGACCTTCAACAATTATATAATCGCCTTCATGATATTTTTCGTTAATTTCTTGAGCTAAATTTTGCCACGCTACTACTTTTAGTACCGCAGGTTTATTATCAACTCCTATATTAGGAAATTCTACCATCATTTCTGCTACTGGTAATTGAGCATCTGCTGTGTAGCGAAGTTCTGGATCTTTAATAATTTGTACCATTAATATACAGCTATTCATTTTGATTTTTGACTAAGACTAATTTGCTTTGAACAAAGAAATAAGGAAGATAAAGTTTGATCTAATGAATATTCATTTGGATTGATTCCCAGATAGAGGATATCTCAAATTAAATAATTTGTAATTCATCCTAAAATAGATAAAAATCCTCAAATTTATACTGTTTTTTTCTGTTCCCTTTTCCCTAATTATGAGGAGATTTTATAGATAACCTAAATATAGTTATAGCTATCCTAAATAATTCGTGATAAATTGATTACTTCATAATTTTCTGTTTCCTAAAAATTGATAATATCTCACAACTAAAATATCAGATTGCTATTTAATATCATAAATCACTATAACTATTCAGTTATTAGCCGTCAGCTTTTAGCTGTTTCATAAATAATGAATATACAGTCTCTAGATAAAGGTAAAATTTTTTCCAATACTTTAAGAATTCTCCTTAAATATATCAACACTAATTCCTGCCTTAAAGAGAATTAATAGCTAATTGCTGAATGCTTACAAATCATCTAACTGATTTCCTGTCATAAATATGTTGACAAAATCATGGATTATATTGCGATAATCTCTTAAGGTTTTATCAACCCAATCTCTATCACTACTATCTGCATAAATATGCACTAATGGTTCTCCAGCATCAGGTAAAATTAATACCCAATTATCATCTTGATGATTAATAATCTTTACCCCATCAGTTAATTCTAATTTTTCTGGTGGATTAGTTTCTACAAAATACCGCATTAATGCTCCCTTTACTTTCCAAGGACAACGTACTGTATAAAAACGATGAGTAACAGCAGGAATATCCGCAGTTATTTGTCCTAGCGATCGCTCTTGAATAGTCAGCATTTCTATTACTTTAGCGATGCAAAACATAGCATCAAAGCCAGGATGTAATTTCGGGAAAATAAATCCCATATCACCACTTCCTCCTATTACCACATTATGATTAATTTGGCAAGCTTCCATTAATGCTGTAGGATTAGCTTTTGTCCGAATCACATGGCTATCATGGCGACGAGCAATTTGTTCTACTGCTGCAGAAGAATTGATTGGCACTACCACTGTACTCCGTGGATGAGCTGTTAACATTAGATTTACCATTAGTGCAGTTAACATTTCACCACGAATAGCAGAACCTGCTTCATCTACTAATATTAGTTGTTCTCCATTTGCTGTTACTTGAACTCCAACATTAGCTTGCAAAGCTTCTACCACTCGACCTAATTGATCTAGTAAACTTTCTCTTTCTTCTATCTCTAAGGAAGTCTCCTTTAAACTAGCATTTAGAACTACCGCATCACAACCAAACTTAGTTAATAATTGTGGTAATACTGCTCCCGAAACACCATAACAATAGTCAATTACCACCTTAGATTTACTATAACGAATTGCCTCAGAATTGAGAAGATTTTCAAACCCTTTACTATAAGCATCTAATACTTCATGGCGATAAACCATATTCCCAATTTCTGATATTTGTACTCGGCGTAAATCTTCTTTAAAATATGCTCCTTCTATCTTTTTTTCCTTCGCTTTAGAAATATTAATTCCTTGAGAATCAAAAATTTCAATTAATATTTGGTCAGAACGACTAGGAGAAAGACGCACATGAACCCCACCCGCTAAATTCATAGTAGGTAAAATTGTTCTGGCAATAGGAATAGCAGCAGATTCTAAATTTATTACATTAATTCCTACTGACATTAAACCAGCAATTAAAGACCGAGAAACCATCCGAGATATATTACGTTGGTCGCGAGAAACTGATACTGTAGAACCTGATTTTAAGATAGAACCATAAGCAGCTCCTAACTTAACCGCAAATTCTGGAGTAATATCAATATTTGCTAATCCCTGTACCCCACGTTGTCCAAACAAATTTCTCTTGGCAGTTGTACCCCAAATCAAGTTAATATTCAGAGTTGCCCCAGATTCAACTTTTTTACTAGGCCATACTCTGACACTAGGACTAATCTGAGCTTCTTCTCCCACACTAGACAAAGAACCAACTACAGCACCTTCCAATACTTGAGCACGACGATCTATCCTAGTCCCTCGACAAATTACACAAGCTCGTAAATTTGTATCCTCTCCCACCAGTGCGCCATTCCAAACAATAGGGCGCTTCACATCAGCATCGGGAGCAATTGTTACATTATCTCCAATAACACTACCTGCTTCAATCTGAACTCTTGGACCAATTCTACAGTTATCTCCAATTAAAACTGGTGTCTCAATTTTAGCTGTCGGGTCAATAAAAGTATTTTCTCCTATCCAGAGATTAGGCGATCGCTCTTGATAAGCTAAATCAAGTTTTACTTTGTGTTGAAGTGCATCATATTGGGCTTCTCTATAAGCATCTAAATGTCCAACATCGCACCAATAACCCTCAGCAACATAGCCATACATTGGCTCATTTTTATCTAACAATACAGGAAATAATTCTTTAGAGAAATCACATTCTTGATTACTTGGTAAATAATCTAAAACTTCTGGTTCTAAAATATAAGTTCCTGTATTGACAGTATCAGAAAATATTTCACTTGTAGAAGGTTTTTCAAGAAACCTTTTGATTCTTTGTTCTTTATCTGTAATTACTACTCCAAATTCAATTGGGTTGTTAACTCGTGTTAATACTAACGTAGCTTTTGACCTATGTTTTTTATGAAATTCTATAGCTGCACTTAAATCAAAATCTGTAATTGTATCTCCACTAATTACTAAGAAGGTTTCATCTAAAAGTTGTGCTATATTTTTCACACAACCAGCAGTTCCTAGAGGTTGTTCTTCTTCGACAGCATAAGTCATCTGAACACCAAATTTACTGCCATCTTGAAAATATTCACGCATAACATCAGGCAGATAATGTAAAGTCGCAATAATCTCCCTAATTTGATGTCTTTTTAACAGATTAATAATATGTTCAGCTATAGGACGATTTAAAATTGGGACCATTGGTTTAGGAATATCGCAGGTCAGTGGTCTGAGTCGCGTTCCTGAACCTCCAGCCATTAACACCGCACGCATAATTTACTCCTTTGTTAAATTTTTTCTATACCTATATAAATTCATTCAGACTAATTTCAGTTATTAGTTATTAATTATTAGTACCTCCAGTTTTAGCTGAAAGCCAGAGAATCCAAAATTTTCTTTTTTTATCTGTACACGGACAGCTCACTGCCAAGCCAAGGGAAGACTTGAGACATTATTTCTAAAGCAAAATTATTTGCTTTTTATCCAATAGTTTTCCCAACAATATTTTTGCAATTTACTTTGGCGGAAATTTTACCAAAATTTATCAAAATTCGCCCTTAATGGTTAATGGTAGAATTTTAAAAATCTCAGCAGCTACATAAAATTAATTATACCAAATTGATAAATATAGCAATCCTCCGCATATTCGTGGCAAAAATATTACTGCTTTTCAGGGAACAGCTCCAGAAGCAAACAGGCAACAAGTAGGAGTTTCCACTTTTTTATGTACTTTTTAATTACCCGCAACCTATGGGCGGATTGATATATTTAGCGAATAATTAATAATTAATAGTTAATAGTTAATAGTTAATAATTAATAGTCAATAATTAATTATTCATTCAACAATTAAGGTTTAAAGCCACCCCCGATATGGGATAAATCAAAAAAAATTCCTTGAGCGCCAATCCTATCTGTTTCCAGAAGGGGTAATTATTAATTATTAATTGTTCCGCAGTGTTTTTTGCTTAATACATTTTATTTCTAGTAGGTCAGAGGGAGTAGGTTTATTAGGAATTAATATATCTTCGTTTAATGCCTATAGTGGTTAAAAACATTGCTCTTACTTATTTACTTAACAACTGAAGTATTCAGTAAATAGATAATTCTTTTTTCAGGGATGTTAGTCAACATCTATTATTAAGCATCATGTCAAAATAAGTTGTACAAAATTTATCTGAAATAGATTGTGAAATATAGGTTCCATCAAAAAAACTGTTCAGGTTATTTGTACCGAATAATTAAGGTTTAAAGCCTCTCACTCGCCCTGGAGAAACAATGAATTTATTTTCCTTTTATTCAATCATCTCCCTTTTAAGGAGAGGTAATTATCAATTATCCATTATCAATTATCCATTATCCATTATCCATTATCCATTATCCATTATCCATTATCCATTATCAATTATCCATTATCCATTATCCATTATCCATTATTGAAACTACTCCTTTTTCTTTCTATCAGTTATTGATTGAAAGACGACTCGACTCGAACTGAATGCACTACTCCTTTTTAGGGGTTGCACATTAAAGAATGATAATAGATTTTAAACTGTATATATATCCAGGAAAGAATTATCCAAAAATATCTACTTTCAGATTTCATCATTCCTGATTGTGCAACGCCCCTTTTTATCTCTCCTAATTTGGTTAGAAAAGAGTGTGAGGTCTTGTTTGAATATTATCTAATTGTAATTTAGTAATCATAAGTGTCTTATTTATAATAGAGTTATAATAATCCTATAAATATTCAAACTGAAGCCCAATTTAAGATTAATTCAATAATTTGATTGAGCTGTGTCCAAAATAAGTAACCTTATAAGAGTTTTTGTGCCATGGGTACCTTAATTAGCTTATTATTGCTGGTTGTATACGGGGGTGGAATCTGGAAGTTCTGGAATGGATTTGAACGGACAAATTTTTCTAGAAGCTTTCAGAATCGTTTATTATTATCTATATTGTGGCCTGTTTTATTAATTGGTAACAAATCTTATCGTAAGAACTTTACAAAAGCTCTTAAAGGTTATAGACGATAGAGGAAAAATGTCTGAAAAAAAGTCTCCCTTATCCTCAAATCAGGAAAAATCTTCCTGGTTTGCTGAACAAAATTTAGATAATTGGCATACTCAAATCATGGCAGTACAAGCTCGCTTTGATCAAGAGTACCGTGGAGAATCTTTTGAATTACCCTCGGAAGTCGAAGCAATGCCAATATTTCACGATTATGCCTCTGGTAATCTCACAACAAAAATAGTTTCTCCTTTTTGGGAAATAGCTAAACCTAAGAAAAATCAAAAGTGTTTGGATATTGGTTGTGGGGTGAGTTTTTTGATTTATCCTTGGCGAGATTGGGAGGCTTTTTTTTATGGTCAAGAAATTAGCACTATTGCCAGGGATAATCTGAATCAAAGAGGTTCTCTACTCAATTATAAATTATTTAAAGGAGTAGAACTAGGGCCAGCTCATCAGTTGAAATATGAAGCAAATCAGTTTGACTTGGCGATCGCTACAGGTTTTAGTTGTTATTATCCTCTAGAGTATTGGGAAGAGGTAGTTAAGGAAGTAAAACGGGTTCTCAAATTAGAATGTCAATTTGTTTTTGATGTGGTTAACCCAGAACAACCAATGGCGGAAAATTGGGCAATCTTAGAAACTTATTTAGGCGCAGAAGTATTTTTGGAACCCTTAGAAAATTGGGAAAAAATGATTAAAGCTAGGGGGGGAAAAATAGTCAAGCGACAACCAGGAGAATTATTTCAGATGTATAAGGTTAAATTTTGATTGTGGTATATCAAAGTTTTATCTGCTAAATTATCAATTCTCAAAATTGCTAATTTAGCTCAAGTGAAATCTCGAATTTTTCCACAGACTTAAGGTCTAAAAAACTGGTTTTTAGAAAATCTAAAATTGTAATTAGTTAAGATGATAATCTTCCTGATTTTTTTCAACGATTAACAATTATCTCTTCTGAAAAATCACTAGGATTGACTAAATTGACTGAAAAGAAAATTTTGCTTGATTTCTCCTTAAACAGAGAAGTTTTCAACCTTAGTTATTATATTAAAGCAAATTTTGCTTGATTTCTCCTTAAAAAGAGAAGTTTTCAACCTTAGTTATTATATTTAGGAATAAATGCCTTATTTTTTCGTGGGAAAGTGTTTAGAGATTATTTCATGGCAATAATGCTATATTTTTGCTTTCACAAACTCCTTCATTTTTAAGTAAAAATTAGACTTGTCGCTTTATAACTTAAAAAATCCCCAAAAACCTTGTTCTGTAACGATTATAGCTATTAGCAACTAAAAACGCTGTTCAATAATTGATAATTGATAATTACCTCTCCCTAAAAGGAAGAGGATTGAATAAAAGGAAAATAAATTCATTGTTTCTCCACAGCGAGTGAGAGGCTTTAAACCTTAATTATTCAGTAATTATTTTCCTGTATTGGTTTGAGCGATTTTTTGCCTCTATTTAGCGAAAACTCTATTATTCCACTCTTTCCCTATTTCCTAGATATCAGTATTATAGGAAATAATTCAGCATCAAGAATCATGGCAAAAATATCAAATAATCTTGACAATACTGATAAAAATTTTCTGGCTACTCCAGCAGTTATAGAAATGTTATCCCGGGAAAAAAAACGACTTACTAATACTCGCATAATATTTCTCTTGGGTACTTTGATTATTCTAATTTTGTCTTACCGACAAAGTGAAATAAACTTTCTAGCTTTATTCCAAAGTAGCGGTAATATGATTGAGTATATTCAATCTTATTTTCCACCAGATTTTTCCGATTGGAAAATTTATTTAGAAGATACAATAATTACTATTTCTATGGGTCTTTGGGGAACTGTTTTGGCAGCGATCGCTGCTGTTCCTTTTTCTCTTTTGGCATCAGAAAATATTAGTCCAGTTTGGATAGTACAACCTATTCGTCGGATTTTAGATGCCATGCGGGCAATTAATGAAATGGTGTTTGCTTTAATATTTGTAGTGGCTGTTGGGTTGGGTCCCTTTGCTGGAGTGTTAGCTTTATTTGTACATACGGCGGGTACTTTAGGAAAACTTTTTTCTGAGGCAGTTGAATCAATTGAACCTGGTCCGGTTGAAGGAATTCGTGCTACTGGTGCAGGTAAGATTCAAGAGATTATATTTGGCGTAATTCCTCAAGTAATACCTTTATGGACTTCTTTTGTTTTATATCGCTTTGAGTCAAATGTTCGTTCCGCTTCTGTTTTAGGAATAGTTGGTGCGGGTGGAATTGGTGTTTCTCTTTATCAAAGTTTTGGTTCTTTTTTGTATCAAAAAGTCTGTGCAATTTTAATAATCTTAATTTTGGCAACTTCTATCATTGATTTATTATCGGCAAAGTTGAGAAATTGGTTAGTTTGAAAATGACTGAAGAAACGGATTTGATCTAACTTTAGTATTACTCCGTTCGTAAGCATTCAGCGGTCAGCTATTAGCTATCGCAATCCTAAATAGGTCGTGACAAATTAAAAAGTAGATAAAAAAACTGAAACTCCCTCCTGTTGCCTGTTGCCTAAAAGTGGTAAGATTTTTATACACAAATAAAATAGGATTGCTATGTCAACTTTATTAGTTTTAAGGGAGGAAAAAGTAATTGAAAGATTTCAAAGAATTAAAAGTATTGGTAAAAGTCCATTAGTCAACCTTAATAGTCTATCGAATCATATAGTTCATTTTCATTGCTGAGAAATGAAAAATTTACAGAGTATGTAGGAGGAGGGGTTTTCCCTTAAATTTTCTACTCTTATACCCTTAAAATCCTTAGTATTTTTACCTTAAAGCAGCCAAAAGCTTTTAGATTCAATCATTAATCCTGACCTAATTATCCGGGCATGATACAACGCTCTATTTTCACTGGTTCTACTATTTCCTTTTTCCTTTGATTTTTGATTTTTTCTTTTTATTTTTGGCTCGTTGCTGAACTACTTCTGGTGGCGGACCATAATCTCCATCACTGAAGTATACTCGCTCTACTATATTTTCCGGTTCTACTTCAATCCACAGACGGGCACCTCCAGCTTGACTATTATTAGGTTGATGAGGTTGATAGACTATTTGGCAAGGTCCTTTTATTTTCAGAGCGTGGCAATAATCTTTTTTATCTCCTACCTTCACAGCAACTGCTGGATAAGAAGTTCCATTATCTCGGTTGTAATCTATAGTCTTTCGTAGAACATGAACAAAAGTATTAGCTGTACGCCTATTTTTATTCCAACTACCTTCAGGACCACGGCGACCTGGTATAATTTCCGGCATTCCTCGTTTGTTCAATGGAATCATCCAACGTCTTCCATCTTTATAAGCGTCTCGAACACGACCTTCATTCAGTAGCATTCGTAGTCTACCTGTAGAAATATTGAGTAGAAATGCTGCTTGTGTTGTAGTAGCTTTTTCTATAGTCATAACTATAACGTTTGGGTTTTTAGATTTTAGAATATTAACTCTGGTAGTATCGGTATTATAAAATATAGGTAAGGAGATAAGGAAGAGAAAAGAATAAACTGGATGTAGAATTATTTGATTGAGGAAATTTATCAACAAAATGTTTTTCTAATTCTGCAAGTAGTCTAGAATTATCGGCGTTGCTGAATCAAGGTATGAAAATAAAACTGAATAATCTCAAGTCTTTGTTGTTCAATAGTGAGCGCTATTACAGTAGCGGTACAGAGCATTATCGCCAACAAATACAAATCATACCCACGCATCAGCAACACCTTTTTTTCTATCTAGATTTTCCGCAGAACTAGATAAGTAGGTTGGCATAAATAAACGTTAAAACGAAAAATCAGAAAATGAAGCCAGAAAGCACTTTTGAAAAGGTTTTCACCATTTTGAATCTTCGTCGCTATTTTACGGATAATTAAACCCACCTACTTAATAAAGAACAATTAAACATAACTATTCCAGAAATAAATATACTAACTCAACTGCACAACTGCTTGCTCATTTAACAAAGTTTCATTTGTCAATAAATCTTCCACTGTTATTCTCAAAAACCTAGACTCATCTACCCGAAACAAAACCTTAATTCGATCGCTTCCTGGATTACCTGGAGGATTTAATTGAGCAATATTACGACCTCCATCTCTATCATTTAAAGGTTGTACTGAAGTTTGTTCTCCAGATATTTTTCTAGTGATTAGGCGATCGCCGTCAAAGTAAACTTCTGTACCTCCAGATTCAGCACCTAATTCTCCTAAAATTAATTCTATACTTGGCTGACTATTGACTGAAGCACCTAAAACTAATTCAACAGAATTAGTCATTGGATATGGTTGACCAGATTTAATTAATGGATGCCAACTATGAGCATTTTTCTTTCTATCCCAATACCGAATACCATAACTGTGATACAAAAAGTCTTTAATTTCTATTCCTTGAGTTAATTGTAAAGCTCCCTGAGAAATTGCTTCAAAAGGTTTTTCGCAACGAATTTTTTTCTCATCAAAATATTCTTTTACCCAGTTCTGAACTGCCGGAATTTGTACAGTTCCTCCTACTAATAAAACAGCATCAATTTCTGATAATTCTATTCCCTGTCTTTTTGCCTGTTGTAAAACCTGATTCATAGAATTATCAAGACTGGTAAAAAATCCATTTTCCCTCAAAATTTCCTCAAAGTCATTTCGCCCTAATTCCAACTCATAACTTTCCAAACTTTCATCATCAAAAAAAACTTCCGTTGCCTGCTGCTGCAAAGACAATTGAATCTTTAACTTTTCTGCCAGACGAGTAGTTAAAGGAGTCTTTTCAATACCTTGATTTTTAACAAAATAATCCACCAACCAATTATCAATATCTGAACCCCCTAAATTCTGCCCTGCCTTTGCCAAAACTCTCGCCGTTTTAGGCTTTTGATTTGAACTTTTACCAAAAGATTTTTCACCCCATTTCAGAATAAAACCCAAAGGTTGTTTTTGCATCGAATTATCCAATCTTACCAAAGATAAATCTAAAGTTCCCCCACCAAAATCAACCACCAATAAAATTTTTGCATCTGCCATTCCATAACCTAAAGCTGCCGCAGTAGGTTCATCAATCATTTGTACCTGTTCAACTTCTAGAGACTGACAAACTTCTCCCAACCAATTACGATAAGCTTCAAAACTATCAACTGGAACAGTAAAAATTAAAGATTCTACTGGCAAAGGAACATTCCGAATACCCGCTATAACTTCTTCTAAAAATAATTTCCCTACCTGTTCAAAAGAAACAATTTGACCGTCAAGTTCGGGTAAAAATCCTTGAATATTTGCACCAATACCCCGTTTAAAATTACGAAAAAATCGAGAATCTGTATTAACATCGAAACCTTTATCTCTAACTTGTTGCCCTATTACAACTTTTTTTTCAGCAGCATTTTCCACATAGACTAAACTAGGAATTAAAGGTGGATTTTGCCCAGAAATAATTGATAAGTTTGGTAACTTAATAGTTTCTGGCTGTTGAGTTGTTTGATTCCAACGGGAGATTACGGTATTACTTGTTCCGAAGTCTATAGCTATGGTCATTTAGTTATTTAAGTTAAATATTCTATATTTTCATTTTCAGAATTATAGTAGATTTGCTTGACAAAGAAAAACTTGACATGATATTATAAGCATAATGGAAAAAGTGCGCTCATATATACTCAAATTAGATTTTACTAAAAACACCATACTTCCCTACTAAATAAAATAGCATTCCAGAAAGTCTGATAAGTCATAACTGATGCCTCGTTGAAAATCACGAAAAAATCAAGAATCTGTATTCACATCGAAACCTTTATCTCTAACTTGTTGACTTATAACTACTTTTTTTTCAGCACCATTTTCCACATAGACTAACCTAGGAATTAAAGGTGGATTTTGCCTAGAAAGAATTGATAATCTGTAACTTAATAGTTTCTGGTTATTGAGTAGTTTGATTCCCACGAGAAATAAAAGTATTACTTGTTCGGAAGTCTATACATATAGTTAGTAATTTAGTTATTTAATAGGAATTACACACTAGACAATATATATAGCGTTCAAAACTAAATCGCTATAGTTTTTGAACTCCATATATATATAGTACCTTTGCCTAAGTCCTGTTTAAGTTAAATATTCATTCTATATTTTCAGAATTATAGTAGATTTGCTTGACAAAGAAAAACTTGACATGATATTGTAAGCATAATGGAAAAAGTGCGCTCATATATACTCAAATTAGATTTTGCCAAAAAACCATATTTCCCTACTAAATGGTATTCCAGAAAATCTGATAGCTGATAAATATTAACTGATGCCTCGTTGAAAATCACGAAAAAATCAAGAATCTGTATTAACATCTGACACAACTAATAAGTGTGCATTAGGGAATTAGTCTGCGTAGGGGCGGGTTTCACAGTTAAGAAATTCGAGTTTTCACCGATTGTCAAACAAACCCGCCCCCAATGAAACAGCCCTGCCGTCGGACAGAGCGGGTTTATTTTAATAATTAATAATGAGCTCTTGTTAAAACCGAGAGATAGTACGGGAGTACGGAAATCTTTCATTATTAATTATCCATTATTCATTATTCATTAATTTTAAACCCGCCCCTACTATTGCAGGATTTTAGCTGTGTATCTCCAGTAGATTACTTGACAAACAGAATCGTTCAAACAGAGCGATCGCCACAATTCAAGCATTAAAAATCATTCTATGAAGCACCCAAAAGCATTCGCCAATAAAAATCAAAATCCCATTCCAATTCTCAGTATACTAAGCGATCGCTCCATTCAATACCAATCAAACCAGTAGAAAATCATTTTGTGAAGCTCCTGAAAAAGTCTGCGCCAAAAAGAAATTCCCCTTGCTTCTGGGAAAAAACAATGATATACTAAACTTTAGTGGGAGTTACTCGCCTATAGACATGATTTTTTATTCAATCAAAGAATTTACAAGGTAGATAGTGAAATAGAATAATTACTTCCTGCTTCAAACAGAGCGATCGCCACAATTCAAACATTAAAAAATCATTCTATGAAGCACCCAAAAGCATTCGCCAATGAAAATTAAAATCCAATTCTCAGTATAATAAGTCATCGCTCCAGTCAATATCAATCAAACCAGTAGAAAATCATTTTGTGAAGCTCCTGAAAAAGTCTGCGCCAAAAAGAAATTCCCCTTGCTTCTGGGGAAAAACAATGATATACTAAACTTTAGTGGGAGTTACTTGCCTATACACATGATTATTTATTCAACTAAAAAAGTAATTATTTTAAAAATACAGATTTTTAAATACCCTCCACCACCAAAGGTTGACCCCTTAAGGAAATCTGCTAGTAACCCTACCAATTATCTGTTGCGAACTCACAAAACCAAAAGAACGACTATCACTACTTTCTTCCCTATTTTCACCCATCAAAAAACAGTCACCTTTTTCATCAACAAAGGCAACCCACTTAATTATTCTCAAATCTTGACAATGAGGATGTTCAGCCACAACCATATCGCCAATTTCTGGTAAACAGTGGCGGTAGGCTCTCGCATCCACAAGAACTTCCTCCCCAGGCTTAAGAAGAGGAAACATAGAAAACCCCGTAACACAAAACCGTTGACGCAATCTTAATAACCAAAGTAATAACTCTTTATTACCACTTGTTTGTATCAACTTTTTGCCTACCACCTCAAACGAAAAAAATTAGTGTAAGTATTCAGCTATCAGCAGCAAAACTCTGCCCTTAAAAGTACAGCAGATTTCGGATAAAACCATAGCTGATAGCTGACGGCTGTTTGCGCAGCATTCCGTAGGAAAAGCTTGCTTACAAATTAGCTAGCTTTAACCCAAGCTACATCACGTTCCTTAGTAGCCCAGAACATATTGTGAATTTTCTCCACAGCCTCTAATAACTCAGTAGCGTGTTCCAAGCTAACTTCTACCTTACAAGCAGAGCATAACTTAGCAGCCTTCCAGAAAGTATCGTGGAGGTCTGGATACTTTTCCAAATGTACAGGCTTAAAATAATCAGTCCAAAGAACAAGCAAATCTTCCTTAGTCTTCTGAGCTTGCTCTTCCTTAATTGCAATGTAACGAGAAAGCGTATTAGCAGTCTTATGATCTCCAGCTTTTGGATCGAGGTCTAGGATTTTCTTAGTCATAGACAATACAGCTTCAGCATAAATCCTAGCAGAAGCAGGGTCATAAACACCACAAGGGCCATCACAGTGAGCGCTAACCTCTGGTGCTGGGAACCACTTTCTAATTTGAGTAGCAATTTTGTTGAGCATAATTTTCTAAGATATTCCTATCTATATGGAAAGACTTACGACAATATTACTATGAAACGGTCGTTATAATGGAAATATTTTCCAGTAATCCGTATCTAAACCGTATGAATAAAACTGTAGGAAATCCGTACAGCCAATATTCTCATCTCAGGGAATACTAGAAAAACGGGAGTCTCTGGGAATTTATTTCTGACAATCTTAATATTACCATTAATGAGAACCTCACAACACGATTTATTTCGTATATACCTTTTAAACCCAATTGTGCTATTTCTTAATCTTGAAAATCAGTCTATAGCAATCCTAAATAGGTTGCGGGTAATTATTAAAAAGTTGAAACTCCTACCTGTTGCCTATTGCCTGTTGCTTGTTGCCTAAAAAGCAGTAAGATTTTTGCCACGAATAAAATAGGATTACTATAGTTGGCATTAATCTACTGGCAAAACTATCAGGTATAGTAAAAGTTAAAGGCTAGGGGGATAAAAAAAATGGAAAACCAGAAACAACCTATATTAACTAATGATGAAGTTAAGCAAATTTTTATTAAGGGCGTTAACATTTTTTTGGCAGGGTCAGCAATTACATTAGTATTTGGATTTATTATTTGGTTTGTGCATGGAACGATTATGGTTTCTGACTTATCAGAGAAAATTGTTGCCAAAGGTTGGGGTGCTTTAATTGCAGCAATGGCTGTATTTTTATCTTTTATTGTACCTTCAATTGTTACTCTTTTCGGATTTGGGGTAATGGCATTATTAGTGTGGTGGTTATCTCGCGTTTTTTCCCAATATGAAGAATTTCAACCTACTGCTTTAATTGTCTATCAATTAGTGGCACCTGTGGGAATGATAGCTGCTTTAATTTTAGCTTCTCCAGTGTTAATTTCCTATGCAGTTATTCGTTTATTTAATGGTAGTGGACAAACATTAATTTCGGAAGTTAAAGAAGCATCAAGTATCCTATTGCCACTTGAATCTGATAATAAATTTATGAGTGGAACTCAAGCAGTTGAAACTCAATATTTAACAAGAGAAAAATTGATGAGTCAAACTAAAATTGAAACTCAATATTTAGAAGGAAAAAATCAATGAAGTCAGAATTCAGAAGTTTTTTTTGTCAAGGGAATTTGAGCAAGTCTCCAAAAACGTTTCGCCTTAAAAGGCGGGGAATTCTTTTGACAATAGATAGTTGAGAGCTTTTTTGAATAGTTTCATTACTGCTAATTTCGATATTTTTTACCCAATCAATAATTAATAATTATTAATTAAATATCTTGGTTAAAAGCCTCCCTTTTCAAGGAAAAAAAAAGTCCTAGGATATTTCCTTATATTCCTTTACGGTTTTAACCAGAGCTAATTATCAATTATCAATTATCCATTATCAATTATCAATTATCCATTATCAATTATCAATTATCCATTATCAATTATCAATTATCCATTATCAATTATCAATTATCCATTATCAATTATC
>NZ_JBNHEQ010000270.1:0-2073 GCF_050016015.1 Dapis hubbardiae BLCC-M172 | reverse complement strand
ATAATGGATAATGGATAATGGATAATGGATAATGGATAATTGATAATTGATAATGAAAACTAAGCAATCTGCGCTTATTTTCCAACAACTCAAAAACTAGAAATAAACACCGAAACTCTTATCTATTAAACATTGCTTCCACAATTATTCCCAAAAAGTGGCAAGATTTTTGACACGAATAAAATAGGATTGCTATATACCTCTAATTAGGGTTTGCTGACAAAAAGCAGGCTGTGGGAAGAGAGAGAAAGTAGGAAGAATAATTGTTCCTTGATTTTTCTGCTATACTGAGCAAAAAATACTAACTTTTTGAGCATCTTTGTCTAAAAAGCTAGCACTTTTTTCGAGGTCAAAAATGCTTTTGCCTTTATCTATCAATGCTTATAGAAGCCATTTGGTATCTATTTAAAAAGTTATCAGTCTAATACCAATATGGGTTTTATGATTCTGGCAGATATTTTTCATATAACTCTAATTATCAATTATTAATTATCAATTATCCATTATCAATTATCCATTATCAATTATCCATTAAAAATATGCTTTTAGAAGAATCATCGATCGCTAATATTTTAAATAAACAACGTCAATTTTTTGCTACAGGAAAAACTAAAAATATTGACTTTAGAATAGAACAACTGAAAAAGTTAAAACAGGCAGTTTCAGATTATCAAGAAAAAATAGCTGCTGCTGTTAAAGCAGATTTGAATAGACCAAAATTTGAAGCATATTTTGAACTGACTTTTTTTACGGAAATAAATGATGCTATTAAAAAGCTAAAATCTTGGGTAAAACCTAGAAGGGTTTCGACTCCTATTGAACAATTTCCTGCTGGAGCTAAAATTTATCCAGAACCTTTAGGAGTAGTGTTAATTATTGGTGCTTGGAATTATCCTTTTCAATTAGTAATATCTCCTTTGTTAGGTGCTATTGCAGCAGGAAATTGTGCGATTATTAAACCTTCGGAAATAGCTGTTAATACATCTGAGGTTGTTGCAGATTTAATTGCTAATACTTTTGAGTCTAATTATATTGCTGCTGTAACGGGTGGAGTGGAAGTAAGTCAACAGTTATTAGCAGAAAAGTTTGACTATATTTTATTTACTGGAGGAACAAAAGTAGGCAAAATAGTGATGGAAGCTGCTGCTAAAAATCTCACTCCTGTAACTTTGGAATTAGGTGGAAAAAATCCTTGTATTGTTGATGATGATATTCAGTTGGAATATACGGCCAAACGTATTACTTGGGGAAAGTTTATTAATGCTGGTCAAACTTGTGTTGCTCCTGATTATTTGTTTGTAAATAAGTCGGTTAAATCGGATTTGTTGGAGAAAATTAAACAGTCTATTGATAAGTTTTATGGTAAAAATCCTTTTGAAAGTCCTGATTATGGTAGGATTGTAAATGAGCAGCAATTTAATAGATTAAATGATTTACTAAAAGATGGAAAAATTGTTATTGGTGGTGAAACTAAGTTAGAAGAACGTTATATTTCACCTACAGTTATTGATGGAGTTTTTTGGGATTCTCCAATTATGCAGGAGGAAATTTTCGGACCTATTTTGCCTGTTTTAGAATATGATGATTTAGATGAGGCGATCGCTCTGGTTAATTCTCGTCCTAAACCTTTATCTCTTTACTTTTTTTCTCGAAATAAACAGAAGCAAGAACAAGTTTTAAGGGAAACTTCTTCTGGAAATGTTTGTATTAATGATACTGCGATGCAATTTGGAGTACCATCTTTACCATTTGGAGGTGTGGGAAATAGTGGAATTGGTAGTTATCATGGCAAGGCTAGTTTTGATACTTTTTCTCACTATAAAAGTGTGTTGAATAAGGGGTTATGGTTTGATTTAAGCATCCGATATGCTCCTTATAAAAATAAGGTTGGTTTGATTAAAAAAATAATTTTTCGGTAAGTATTCACCTCCCTCACATACAGGAGCAAGATGCTCCTACTGCTGAAGAATTACAGCGGTTTTCCTGCACAGTAGACTACAGTAGGGGCGATTTTTATTTAATACCATGTCCGGTTGAACACTTATAATTAAGATAGTAAGGGAGTAGGGGAGT
>NZ_JBNHEQ010000269.1:0-29770 GCF_050016015.1 Dapis hubbardiae BLCC-M172 | reverse complement strand
AATCTAGCAACTCTATCTTGATGTGTCAACCCCTTTTCTCAATTTTTTTCCGGAAGTAGGGTTTTTTAGTTGTATATAAAACCTCAAATTCTTTTATTTATAAGCTTTTTACGACTTGAAAATTTTTCAAAAAAAATTGGCAGCGGTAAAATTTCTGCCAATTTTTGCCATTTTTTTTCTTTTTTTAGATTTAGATTTGCATATAATTGCGCTACACGGGTTATTCTAATCAGAGATAAAGTTGATTTAGATTTAACTAAATGTCCATAATCTTAATTTGGAAGCTATAGGAGGGGGACTATTGCAAATACTCCTACGTTTGTCCCGGATAATTGATAATTTGAATGAGCTAATTGGACGTCTGACCTATGGGTTAGTCATACTTATGGTCCTAGTTGGTGTTTGGAATGTGATTGGACGCTATCTAGGTAGGAGCATTGGTCAAAATTTAACTTCCAATGCTTTGATAGAAATTCAGTGGTATATTTTTGACCTAGTTTTTCTTTTAGGTGGAGCTTATTCTCTCAAACATAATGAACACGTTCGTGTAGACATTTTTTATACTAAGTGGAGTCCTAAAAGAAAAGCTCTAGCTAACCTAATTGGTACAATATTGTTTTTAATACCCTTCAGCATTATTGTAGTGATAGTTTCCTGGGGTGCTGTTTTAAATTCCTGGGCTATCCTTGAGAGTTCTCCTGACCCTGGTGGATTACCCCGTTACCCAATTAAAACAATGATTATAGTTAGCTTCGTATTATTATTTCTTCAAGGAATTTCTGAAGCAATTAAAAATTTTGCTGTCTTTACAGGTAAATTAGCCCCCGATCAGGAGTCTCATGAGTCTGAGTTTTGAATCTGAATTTATAGGTCCATCAATGTTTGCAGGAGCATTGGTACTACTTTCTTTTGGTTATCCTGTAGCTTTTTCCCTAGGTGGAGTAGCAATAATCTTTGGTTTGATAGGTATTGGTTTAGGAGTTTTTGACCCTATATTTCTGACTGCAATGCCCCAAAGAATTTTTGGTATTATGGCTAACTATACTTTGTTGGCTATACCCTACTTTATTTTTATGGGTGCAATGTTGGAAAAATCTGGCATTGCAGAACAACTATTGGAAACAATGGGAATATTGTTTGGTCGAGTTAGAGGTGGTTTGGCTCTAGCTGTTGTTATTGTGGGCGCTCTTTTAGCTGCTACTACTGGTGTGGTTGCTGCTACGGTAGTGGCAATGGGGTTAATTTCTTTACCTATTATGTTGCGGTATGGGTATAATAAAGAGTTGGCTACAGGTGTAATTGTGGCATCGGGGACTTTAGGTCAGATTATTCCCCCTAGTGTGGTTTTGGTGGTATTGGCAGATCAACTGGGTATTTCTGTTGGGGATCTGTTTATTGGTTCTATTTTACCTGGTCTAATAATGGCAGGAACTTTTGCTCTTCATGTTTTGATTGTTTCTTTTATACGACCAGATTTAGCTCCTGCTTTACCACCAGAGGTACGAGAAATTGGTGGAAAAAATCTAGGTATCAGGGTGCTAACTGTAATGATTCCACCATTACTCTTAATTTTATTGGTTTTGGGTAGTATATTTTTTGGTATTGCTACACCGACAGAAGCAGGTGCTGTGGGATGTGTGGGGGCGATCGCTCTTGCTATTGTTAAAGGTAAATTTAGTTGGACTGGTCTAAGAAGGGTATGTGACGTGACTCTCCGCACAACTACTATGGTGATGTTTATACTTTTGGGTTCAACTGCTTTTAGTTTGGTTTTTCGGGGGGTGGAAGGCGATCGCTTTATGTTTGATTTGCTTTCTAATCTTCCTGGTGGTACGACTGGTTTTTTGGTTGTCAGTATGGCAATAGTTTTTTTCCTGGGATTTTTTATTGACTTTTTTGAGATTGCTTTTATTGTTGTACCTTTATTTGTACCTGTTGCTCAACAACTTGGTATTGACTTGGTTTGGTATGGTGTGATATTGGGCGCTAATCTTCAAGCATCTTTTTTAACGCCTCCCTTCGGTTTTGCCCTCTTTTATTTGCGAGGTGTAGCACCTTCAGAAGTTACTACTGGTCAAATATATAGAGGTGCTGCTCAATTTATCTTACTTCAGTTATTGGTTTTAGTGCTGATTATTCTTTTTCCTGGCATTGTTAATTTCCTACCTTCATTGAGTGGATAAATGCTTTCTCAAAATTTTTTGATAAGTTATACATAAAAATTTATATAAAAAAATACCAATTTTCTCAAACGTTACAATCATCTAAAATGTTACTAAGTGTAACTGTATTATTAAGTCACCTAATGCGCATTAGCAAGTCAAAATTTAGAAGGCGCAAAATCAGAATTAATAAGGGTTTTAGTTTAAATATTTACCAAACGATAAGTGGTTTAAATGCACAATAAATTATCTATAATTAAGTATAAAAAAAGCATAATTAACGAACTAATAATTGTTTTGTAAAGGGAATTCGAGCAACCATCCAAAAACATTTACCCTTCAAAGGCGGGGTTTTATACCCAATTATTTTGATAATAGCAGTTTCAGAAAATACTCCTAAATTAGACTGTTTGATTACTTAGGGGAGACCTTGATTTAGCAATATTGATTTAGCAATATAGAAATATTAAATATGAGGGTTGTCTCTAATTTACCAGTGCCTAATTCTTAGTTCCATATTTTTCTCATTCCTTTTTTATTCTAAAAAAAGTCATTTCAAATAAGGATGAAACACTTTTTTACCTGAAACCCTTTCTAGGTAAAGAAACACTTATCCCAGTCTTATTCAGAATGACTATATGCTTTATTTGACTTGAGTATCAAAAATAGTATATAAAAAAGTAAAAATTTTTATTATGCCTAATAGCTAGAAATTTGACAAATATATTTTTTCAAACAATACTTGACATACATTTAAGTATTAATTTGAGTAAGCTTTATCTTTATTAACTTTTTCATTCTTGACAGCTCACTTCTAATTAGGGCTGGCTGATTAAATATCAAAGTATTGATGAATAAAGGTTTGAGCAATTTTTAGTCGGGTAAAAGTACCAGCTTTTTGGTTGAAGCGAGTTGAAAAAGTGACCATTTTGGAGTAACGCTCTGCAGAAAAATCAATGGGCGATTCTTAAAGGCCACCTTATTACTCTCCTCCAATTTCTCTTGATTCTGTACGGACGTTGCACCGGCAAAAATGCGTTTTCCGTTCCGGAATGCTCCGCAAACATGTCGCACAGCGTTTAGCTAACGCAAAACTTTCCTGACGGAATGCTCCGCAAACGTTAACGCTGCGCGACATATAAAGCGGAGCTTTGCGTTAGCAAAACGTCCCTACCTATTCCTTATTCCCTAGTCCCTACCTCAACAAAAAGACTTCCATAAGCAAACCCTAATTACGACCAAAGTTAGTAGCAAAAATCGGTAAAACTTAGTATTGGGTATTTTGACCAACTTTTACCTATAAACTATAATTATCCCAAATAATTAAAAATTTTTCTCAACTATTGCATAAATCAAGGAATTTAATATATACTAATTCTTAACTTCAGTTTTAGGAAGTTATTTAAGACAAATCTAGTTCAAATAGGAGATATTAGTATGTCAAAAGAATTTGACGTTCAGCAAGCTCAACCTAGTAAAATTCAGGTAGAGGTAAAAGATATTCTACAAAATTCAGTAGGCAAAAACTGGGAAACAGGATTAAATTTTGATTCAGATGGTGGCGACCGCAACTTTGACTCAGATGGTGGCGATCGTCACTTTGACTCAGATGGTGGCGACCGTCATCAGTAGGAATTAAACATTTAAACACTTAAATGTTTCTCTTAAAATATTTAAGGGGTTAAGAGTTACCTATTATTCTTATCTTAACTAACCATGTAAGTCTGAACAGGTGACAATTGAAAATATAATGGTAAAAGCTTTCCCCCTTTATCTATTAAGCAGGTAAACATAATTAATTACACAAATATTTTGCTGAAATCATCATTCAATAAGGATCGAATTTGTCAATAATTTTGTTCAGGTATTTCAATATACTGACATACAAATCTCAGAAGATAAAAGTCTAAGTAATTAGATAAAAGTAATAATAGTAGTAGTTTTGAGATTTATTTAAGGCAACAGACAAAAAGTCAAAATAATTACTTGCTTATAGCAACCGAGTATCTCTATTAATTGAGGTATCTGTTAATAAAAAAAAATTAAGAATTCCTGAATAAACCCACATATGAATCAATAAGGTTCAGTTAAGAACAAATTCATGTAATAGACAAAGTAAAGATAAGCTTTTACACATCTATGAATATGCTAGAAAAAATCCTTAACTTAACTGTATTGTCCTATAAATATCAAAAATTAATAGAAAAAATTCTTGATTATGTCATGTCTAATACATCTAATACAACCATTAGACCAAGAAGAATTTTTAACCAATAACTGGACTAGGAAAGCGATCGCTATCTCTAGTAAAGGACACAAAAATTTTACAGACTTATTTTCGTGGGACAAACTAAACCATCTATTGAACTTTCATCAAATAGAATATCCAGATCTGCGCCTTGCATTTGATGGAAAAGTTCTGGAGGCAAAGGAAAATAGAAATCTCACCCAATGGTGTCAGAAAGGTGCAACCTTAATTCTAGACCAAATTCATAAAAGAATTCCAGAAGTTGCTCTATTTGCTTCAAAACTTACCTATGAATTAGGATACCCAACTCAAGTCAATGCTTATTGTTCTTGGTCTAGTAAAAAAGGATTTTCTAAGCACTACGATACTCACGATGTATTTATTTTGCAAGTAGAAGGAAGTAAACAATGGTATGTCTATACTGACACGTTTAAATATCCATTACCAAACCAAAAATCATCCTCTTTTACACCACCCGAAGAAGAAACATATTTGAGTTGTATTTTACATCCAGGAGATGTACTTTATATACCTCGCGGACATTGGCATTATGCAGTGACAAAAGAAGAACCATCTATTCATCTTACTTTAGGTATTCATTGTCGAACAGGTATCGATTTATTGGAATGGTTAGTTGGTCAATTACAAAGCAGAGAAGAGTGGAGAAAAAGTCTACCTTTAAGAATAGATGATACTTCATTTAATGTCGGTGTAGAAAATTTAATTCAAGACTTAGAAGGGTATATAAATAATCATAATCTTAGTGAAGAATATAATAATTATTTGGATGGTTTAGGAAAAGCTGTTGAGGCATATAATTTACCATATCAAGCTGGATTTAATATTTTTTGTAATGGTGTTGAAACTAAGTTTAAAGTTTCTCAGTTTCAACGATTAAAAATTTTACAAATGGCTAATGAGGATGGATATAAAATTTTAGTTTCTGGTAAAGAAGTATCTATTAAAGGAGTGCCAGAATATTTAGTAAAAAATTTATTTAGTCGAGAAACATTTACTGGAAAAGATGTCATAAATTGGCTGCCAGACTATGACTGGGAAATAGATATTATGCCCCTGTTATCAAAGCTAGTTAATGAAAGAGTTATTTTTGTACAATCAGGGGTTTAAATATGAATATATTTTTTGGGAGTAATTTTTATTAAGGAGATGAATATTATGAATATAAAACTCTAGTTTCCACTAAATAATGATATATTTGAGCAGTGGCATAAATTCTAGTAAAAAACTTATTTAGTCGAGAAACATTTACTAGAAAAGATGTCATAAATTGGTTGTCGGACTATTCAATAATGATATATTTGAGCAGTGGCATAAATTCTAGTAAAAAACTTATTTAGTCAAGAAACATTTACTGGAAAAGATTTCATAAATTGGCTGCAGGACTATGTTATGGAAGTTAGTCAGTGAAAGAGTAATTTTTTGAGAATCTGGAGTTAAAACATGAATAGATTTTTTTCTCCTGATGTTTATTAAGGAAATGAATATGATGAATATCAAACTCTAGTTTCTGGTAAAGAAGTATCTATTACAGAAGTGGCAGAATATCTAGTTAAAAACTTTTTCAGTCGATAAATATTTACTGGATGAAGATGTCATAAATTACCTACCTAACTATGACTTATAAACAAACATTATGCCAATTTTATTGAAGTTAGTTAATAAAAAAATTGTTTTTGTAGAATATGGAGTTTAAACATGAATACATTTTTTTGTGCGGATGGTTGCCGAGAAGCAGACGAAGATATTATTGGGAGTGGTACAAATTATGCAGTCTATGTATTAATAGAGTGTCCTTACCCTTGGGAATATAATGCTTTTGAATCTCGTTATTTTCCGAAAAACTTAGAAATTTTGATGACAGAAGTCAACAGAGCTAAATTGTCTCTCAGATTTTTACTAATTACTCAAAATCAAAATTACAGGCAAAATAACAGAAAGATTTTAATTTATGAAAAAGAGGAAAGATCATTTATCAATGGTTATAAAAAATATGAGTTTGACGTAGACCATCCTGAAAAAATAGCTCCAATTATTCAAAAATACTTAGTGGGGGATAATTTAGATACTAAAACTAAGAATAATCCAACAAGAGATATATTAGTTTGTACTCATGGTAGCCATGATAAGTGTTGTGCTAAATATGGCAATCCTTTTTATACGGAAGCTAAAAAAAGTATCTCACAATTAGGTTTAAAAAATACAAGAATTTGGAAAGCAAGTCACTTTGGTGGTCATAGATTTGCACCTACTATAATTGACTTTCCTGATGGTAGATATTATGGTTTACTTAATCAAGAATCTTTTCAAGCAATTTTGCTAAGAAATGAAAATATTGAATTATTAAACCGAGTCTATCGAGGTTGGGGAATTTTACCAACTTGTATTCAAGTCTTGGAAAGAGAACTTATCTTCCGCCAAGGTTGGGAATGGTTTGAATATAAAATTAACCTTTTATATTTGGATATAAATTCCGATAAAACATTAATTAAAACTCAATTAGGTGTGCTTAAACCAGATGGTTATCAATATATTTGTCAAGCTAAATTAGTCAAGGATGAAACTAAAACTATCCAGCTTAAAGGTTCTTGTAATGCTTCTAAAGAGTCAGAATTTATTAAGTATTCTGTAGACCATCTGAGCTTCAAAATTGAGGATAAAACTCCTGAAAAAATGTTTATAAATTCTCATCAAAAAGTAAGTTGAGGAAAATAAATTAATTTGGTTTTTATCAAAATTAAAATTTGTTACCAATTTCTATAATACCGAATTTAGAATAATTGATACTAGAGATTACTCTGAAAAATTTTAGTTGCTTTTGCTTGCTAACTTTCAAAGTTTTTTTGAATTATAGTGCTTTTCATTAATATAGAATACAGCTATTAGGTTTGTAACTTATCAAACTTCAAACATACTTATCTTTTGTCTGTAGTCTAACGTTGTGAAAACCTCTATCAAGCTGTACCTATAAATTCTTAGAAGAAGGATAAGTTAAGGAGAATAAATTTGCTGGAATATCCCTCAAAATTAAAATAGCTGACCAGTGCTTATAAAACCTATTCTTTGAGAAAATTTGAGTATCATTTATAAATGTTAGTTATTTTTCTGTAGCAATTTCAATAATTTTTTTGAATTCAAGATACCTATAAATCTTGAAAATTAGGTGAGTGAAGCAACGTAAATTGGTGAAATATGACTCAATATTTTAATGTCTAGACCAGTGTATTACAAACCTATTCTTTGAGAAAATTTACGAGAATTTATCTGAGATATGACTATTAAAGATGTTAGTTATTTTTCTTTGACAATTTGCATAATTTTTTTCATTAAAGCTGCATCTATCAATTCTGGAAATAAGGTAACTTAAAGACCATAAATTTATGGGGTATCCCTAAAAAATCAAATGGCTGACCAGTCTCTCTAAAACCGACTTTTTCATAAAATTTAGAAGAATTAATACGAGACATAACTCTCAATGATGTTAGCTGTTTCTGGTTGGCAATTTCAATAATTTTTTTAATTAAAGCTGTACCTACTCCCTGAGATTGAAATTCAGGTAAAACAGCAAGATATGCAATACTTCCTAATTCTGTAGATAATTGTCGCAGTCTAGCTGAACCAATAATTTGTTCCTCACAAACAGCAATAAAATGTAAAGAATAATTATCATCATCATACTCATCTTTTTCTGTTCCTCTTTCCTTATTTATTGGCTTTCTTAATACTAACCAACGTTGATAATACATTTTTTCTTTTTCTTGTTGGCTTTGAATTAAGCTAATCTTAAATTTTGACATTTTTCAATCATAATTAATTAGAGGAGATGTAAGTATTCAGCTATCAGCTATCAGCTAGCTTCCTAGATCAGAACTACGTTTTTTGGTAGTCCTGCATGGTAATGGTGAGGATATATTTTTTAATTTCTCCCCATCTCCCCATCTCCCCATCTCCCCACACTCCCGATGCTTCCTTTACCATTACTATGCACCACCACCCGTTTTTTCTTACAGGAAATGAAATTGGTTATCAGTTAACTTTAGTAGTTTCTTGAATATGTTCAAAAGTTGTTAGGCTGGTATTCCACGCAAAAAGCTGAATACTTATCAGGCGATCGCTATTTTATCTAGATTTTTGGAATTAGATGTGAGAATTTGACTATTCCTTAAAAGGATAGAATATAGCAGTTATCTTATGATATATAGATACATTTTTTTGTTCTTCCCTGTTACCTGTTCCCCATTCCCTGTTACCTAAAATTAGTAATATCTAACAACTTAAATCATCTTCCTATATTTAGGGGTTTATAAATACAATTTTACAACTAATAACTGATAACTAAAAAGACCCATAAGCAAAAAAGATTGTTGTTCAATCAAGGTATGAAAATAAAAATTGAACAATCTCAAATATTTGTTATTCAATAGTTTAGCAATTACCAAAAAATACAAATAATGTAAGCATTCAGCCATTAGCAGTCAACGGTTAGCTAATAGCCGAGCAAACCTACAGAAATGATGAAAATTAGCTGATGATTTTTTTCTTGATACTTCACTTTTTGGAGATTAATTACTCCTGACAAACAGGACACGTTAATAACTCATAGCTGTTTCGCTGCGCGAAATGAAAAGCGCAGCTCCTCCGCAGGAGGCTAGCTGACGGCTGTTTGCGCAGCATTCCGTCAGGAAATGCTTACCAAATAATACCCTAATTTACCAACACCCAAAAAATATTAGGAATAATTATTCAAGATTTACCAAAGCCAATAAACAATTTTTGTACTATCAAAAATAATAGATTATAGATGTAAGCAAAAGTAGTAAAGCAATGTAGTTAAATAATTGTAGAACCATCTAGCTACTGTCAACCCTACATAAGAGTTTTTCAGTAGACTTTACTTAGACAAAGCTGGGTGAGATAATATAGAGGCAAACATTCGTACACCACGCAGTAAATTAGATAGAGGGAGATGACCTTTCGGCGCAGTCAAATTCCAGGTAAATTCATTAGGATATCTTGTCCAAGTGTTGCCATTTTTCCAGCCAATTTTTGGTAGTAACTTATCCCAATTCTTGTTTACTCCCAACCACATTTCTCTCTGTACAGAATAGCCAAATTTTCCTTCCGAATAAACTAACCACATAGTATTAATAGTTTGCATATCTGGAATCGGAATACTATCTACCTCTGAAAAATAAAGCCACTTTCTTTGTGTTGCTGCTTCTCCTGCTAACTCACACAATTTTTGCATCGTTAATTTATCAGCTTCTAAAAAATCTTGATGAGCTAATTTTATTTGTAAGTGACTATAATCAATATTAGATTCTGACTTTATTGGTACAACTCCTAGGGGAAAATTTTTCTGTATAAATTCATCAACTTTCGATGAATTTACTTGACGCAAAACTTGATATATTTTTCCCTCAAGTATAGTAGGTGAATCTGATTTTTTGTTTTGCAAAAATTCCATCAGAATCTCTAAACCTTGCTCTCCTGTTTCTGCCAAACTAGGAATTACCTGTAACTGTTTTTTTTCAGAACCAGATTCTAATTGAGATTGAAGTTCAGGTATATTCAATGAAGCGTTTTCTGTAGAATTAATCTTTGATTCTGTCATAAAATTTTTATCTATTTCAATGCTTGGAATTAATTGAGAATTAGAATTATTTATTAATGGTGTAAAATACGATTAATAATTGCAGTAGTAGAAGTCGGAATTTCTATTTGAACTAAAGAGATTTTACCACCATAACTTTTCACTTTTGGAGCTTCAGGTAATGTTTCAATAGAATAATCCCCACCCTTAACATAAATATCAGGTTTAAGTCGTTCTATGATATTAGTAGCAGTAGTTTCATTAAAAATCACCACTCCATCAACTGGTTTCAGAGAAGCTAAAACTTCAGCCCGTTGAACTTCCGGTACAATTGGCCGCATAGGATATCCCTCTTGTTGGGGCTTAATATTTTGTACTGACTCATCGCTATTTAATCCTACTACAAGCGATCGCCCCAGAGACTTAGCTGCCCATAAATAACGAATATGTCCAGCATGAACTAAGTCGAAGCATCCATTTGTAAATACTAAAGGTCGCCAAAAAGTGGGTTGAGAATTAATTAGCTGTTCTAATTCAGTCAAATTATAGAGGCCAGAAATCAGTCTTTGGGAGTCCATTTTTTAATATTCACAACTCTTGTTCAGTCGGTGGTTTATGTCCATGTTCAAAAGCATAACGAACCAACTGAGAGCGATTTTCTAAATTTAGCTTTCTCATTATTTTACTCAAATGAGTTTGTACAGTTCGAGGGCTAATAAATAAGCGATCGCTAATCTGCTTATTTGTCAACCCCTGAGCAACTTCCCAAAATACTCTTGCTTCTGCGGGAGTTAGAGGTAGTGGTTCCGGTGCTGCTTCTGGTTCTATTTTTTTGGTAGACTCTTCAGCCAGTCGCTTCATTTCTAAATAAATTCTGTGAGAACGAGCTAATTGAGCCTCAATTTTTGCTACCAACTCCCGCATTTCAAAAGGCTTATTTATATAATCATCTGCCCCCATAGATAAGCCTATAATTCTGTCTTCTAATTCTCCTTTACTGGACAGAAATATAAAAGGTATTAACTGACCTAAATTACTAGCTCGTAAACGTTGACAAAACTCTAAACCATCCATTTCTGGCATCATTATATCCGAAATAATTAAATCCGGCTCTTGTTGTTCGAGTATTGATAGTGCATCTAAAGCAGAATTTGCATCTGTTACTTCATATCCTTGAAATTCCAGATGTCGCTTGAGGAGAATTCTCAAGCTATCTTCATCATCTACAATTAATATTTTTTTATTTTGATAATTTTCTAAGTTTTCTTTCACTACTAATTGAATCCTCCCAATTTACCAGTTATCATTAATATCATATTAGTAATATTGTTGAGAATTATTTAATTATTGATAATTAATAATTAAATAATTCTGGTTTAAAGCCTCCCCTTGGATAGGGTAAAAAAAGTGTTAAGGATATTTCCCGATCTTCAATTCCCGTAAGGTTTTAACCAGAGGTAATTATCAATTATCCATTATCCATTATCCATTAATGAAAGGACTTAAGTAGACCGAACACAGAAACCCAGTTTTTTTTGTAGATTTCTATTGTTTAAACCAAGGATTTCTGGTAGTGGGTTTAGCGCTCGTAAGTCCTATATTTATTCAGATTTACATTGATGTTTAGTTTTAAATATGACAATTGTAACTTTTATTAACATTTATTTTTTAGTTTAATTTATTTCATTTATTCATATTTTCAGTAATTTTTTGCAAAAAAATAGCTTTTTTTTGATATTTTTTCATGTTATTTAACTTATTTTAATATTAGTAAATATTAGGATAAAAAAGTCAAGATGATATAATTAAACAAGAAAAAAATTAGACCTTTAAAATAGTATAGTAAATCAACAAAATTATATTTCTCAAGAACAGATTTAACTCCATCCATTATAAGCTAGGATTGTACGATAGACAGTTCTGTTCCATAAATTTAAAAATAATAGTAAATAGGACTGACTTATGCGAAACCCGGTTGCTAGGAAAAATTCTTGGTTTGAACAATCAACATCTAGGAAAAAAAAGGTTTCTGGGTTTGAGTGAGCAAGTCCTGAGTAAAGATAAAAAGACTGATAGACTGTGGTTCAACTCTGTCATAATTGTAAAAACAGACTGCTATTTATCTAAAAGATAGGGAAAATATATTTCCGCCATCAGGAATAGAATGCATCCTCAACATTTCAGACCTTAATTGTCCAGTGAACAATAACTTAGAACTCAGAATAATTCCATGAAAGCAACAAATATCCGTCAATATTCCTCTATAGCTTCTAACACTCTTACGATAGTAGGAGTAATTATGATTTTGTCCTCTCTACTTGACTTTATAGTCCTATCAATTCCATTTAACATCAGTAGTAGAGCATGGCAAATTGGTCTAACAACTCAAATAGTCGATCGGGGGATTATTCCTATGGTAGGAATGGCCTTATTAGTCACAGGCTATTGGGTAAGCAGTAATTCTGGCCTTCAAGATAACTCAAAATCCCCAATATTAGATTTGAGATTTTGGGCACTTTTACTAGCTAGCTTATTAGGACTGATATATCTATTACTATTTCCTATACACTTAAATAATACAAGTCAAGCTAGAGCTGAGGCCATTCAACGCATCGATCAACAAGCAAGCCAAGCAGAAACACAACTAGAAACCCGTATTGGTAGTAGCGAATTTAAAAATCAGATCCAGCAAAGGCGAAGTCAATTAAAAAATCAAATTACTAATTTACTAGCAGATGAAACTAGGTTAAATGAAGCATTAGAAAACGATCAATTACCAACCCAAGTAAAAAGTTTACTGGAACAATCAAAAGATAATCCTCAAGTTATTGATGAATTTCTCAATCGTCAAGCAGAACAATTACCAAATCAACTTCTAACTCGAATTCGTAGTCGTAAGCAAGAATTAGAAGCACAAGCTAATACAAACTCTTTTAAATCTAGTCTGAGAACTGGTCTGAGTAGCTTACTTTTAGCAGTAGGCTATATTATGATTGGTTGGACAGGATTAAAAAATATGGGAATTCTTAAAGGTAAAGGGCGTCGTCAAAATCCTGCTAGATAATGGGCAAATATCTCAAAGTTTAGAGATAACTTTAATGGCGTTGCACAATCAGGAATGATGAAATCTGAAAGTAGATATATATTTTTGGATAATTCTTTCCTCAATATATATACAGTTTAAAATCTATTATCATTCTTTAATGTGCAACCCCACTTTAATAATTAGACAGGGCAGTAAGAGCAAATTAAAATTATTAAAAAAAAGGTAAAGTGTCAACTTAAACCTAATGCTCAATGCCCTATCATTGGGTATTTATTTAATTGAATTAATCACCCAAATTGTGAGCTTTAACAAAGAGCAATTACTGAAATTTATCGAATGTTCTCAATTTATATACTGACTTACAATGAAGAAATAGATATCGCTGCTTGTATTGAGTCAGCAATGCTGTCAGATGACATTATGATAGTTGATTCCTTTAGTAGTGATCGGACTGTAGAAATAGCTCAATCTTATCCTGTAAAAATAGTCCAACATAAATTTGAAAGCCATGGACGACAGCGAACATGGATGTTACAGGAAGTTCCGGCCAAATATGAGTGGGTTTATATCCTAGAAGCGGATGAACGGATGACCCCAGAGCTATTTAACGAATGCCTAAAAACAATCCAAAGTCAAGAATACATAGGGTATTACGTTGCAGAAAGAGTCTTATTTATGGGCAGTTGGATTCGTCACAGCACTCAATATCCCCGATACCAGATGCGGCTATTTCGTAAGGATAAAGTTTGGTTTAGTGACTATGGTCACACAGAAAGAGAAGAGTGTAATGGCCCTACAAGTTTTTTGCAAGAAACTTATCCTCATTATACCTGTAGTAAAGGTATTTCCCGTTGGATAGAAAAGCACAATCGTTATTCTACAGATGAAGCTAAGGAAACAGTTAAACAACTAGAAACAGGAAGTGTATCTTGGAAAAATCTATTTTTTGGTGCTTCTGAAGTAGAGAGAAGACGCGCTCTGAAAGACTTTTCCCTGCGCTTACCCTTCAGACCAATAATTCGCTTCATATATATGTATATTTTTCTCAAAGGATGTCTTGATGGCCAAGCTGGATTAGCTTGGTGTACCTTGCAAGCTTTCTACGAATATCTCATACTAATTAAAGTCTGGGAAATGAAAAATATGCCTGTACCATCATTAAATTCAACTATTGATGCTAATTCGCCAAAATTAGAAATAGAGGCGCAAGGATGAAATATAGGTTTAAAAGTAGTTTTACCAACAAAGGTCGATTGACAGTTATTAATTTGTTAACAACAGCCAACAAATACTAATAATTACGGCTGAAAAAGGATCTGGTTTAGGTGAAAAACTAGGCTATTGATTAATGGGTAATGGATAATGAATAATGGATAATTACCTGGTGCTTAAAACCAAGAAGATAGAAGAAAAGGAAATATCCTATTACTTTTCTTCTCTTGAAATAGAAGGGAATAAAGTTGAATTGATTAATTATCAATTATCCATTATCTATTGGTAAACAGCCTCGATCCTAATTGGTTCCCTCTAGGCTAGTCAAGTAATTACTTCTTACTCCTATTTTTTCCAATGCCGATAATCAAGGTGAAAAAAAGAAGAGCATCTGTCAGAAAATCTAGCAGATTATCAAGAGATATTCCTTTAGTAGATTAATTCTACTCTGCATTATTAACAAATGTCTCGCGAAATTCTATAGGCTGATTCATAGCTGAAAAAAAGTACAGGTAAATTCCAAGTTCATCATCAAAAATACTCCCAGTTACAACTGCAAATCTACATCATAAATCTGAGTAAATAAAATATGCACCTAAGTGAACTTACTCATCCTAACCAGTTACACGGTCTTTCAATTCATCAACTAGAAGAAATTGCTAGACAAATACGAGAAAAACATCTAGAAACAGTCGCCACAAGTGGAGGCCATCTAGGTCCAGGGTTAGGAGTTGTAGAACTTACATTGGGTCTCTACCAAACTCTCGATCTAGATCGGGACAAAGTTCTTTGGGATGTAGGCCACCAAGCTTATCCCCATAAACTTATTACAGGTCGATATAACAATTTTCATACCCTGCGACAAAAAGATGGGGTTGCAGGTTATTTAAAACGTTGTGAAAATAAATTTGACCATTTCGGCGCTGGCCATGCTTCTACCAGTATCTCCGCTGGTTTAGGAATGGCATTAGCTAGAGATATGAAAGGAGATAACTTCAAAGTAGTTTCCATTATTGGGGATGGTGCTTTGACTGGTGGTATGGCTTTAGAAGCTATTAACCATGCAGGTCACTTACCCAAAACTAATATATTGGTTGTGCTAAACGATAATGAGATGTCCATCTCTCCCAATGTAGGTGCGATTTCTCGTTATCTCAACAAAATGCGTTTATCCCCACCGATGCAGTTTCTGAAGGATAATCTTGAGGAACAATTCAAACATATTCCTTTTGTTGGTGAAACCTTTACACCAGAAATGGAACGCCTCAAAGAAGGGATGAAACGTTTGGCAGTGTCAAAAGTAGGGGCCGTAATTGAAGAATTGGGCTTTACCTACATGGGTCCTGTTGATGGGCATAATTTGGAAGAACTAATTACAACTTTCCAACAAGCGCATCAAATTCATGGACCAGTGTTAGTTCATGTGTCCACAACTAAGGGTAAAGGATACGCAGTTGCTGAAGAGGATCAAGTTGGCTATCATGCTCAAAATCCATTCAATTTAGCTACAGGTAAAGCCTTACCTGCAAATAAGCCAAAGCCTCCCAAGTATTCTAAAGTTTTTGCCCATACTTTGGTGAAGCTTGCAGAAGATAACCCGAAAATTATGGGTATTACTGCTGCTATGGCAACTGGTACAGGTTTGGATAAACTTCATGCTAAATTGCCGAAACAATATATAGATGTTGGTATTGCTGAACAACACGCTGTAACTTTGGCAGCAGGTTTAGCTTGTGAAGGAATGCGACCTGTGGTTGGTATTTACTCAACTTTCTTGCAACGAGCTTATGACCAAATTATCCATGATGTCTGTATTCAGAAGTTGCCTGTTTTCTTCTGTTTAGACCGCGCTGGAATTGTGGGTGCAGATGGTCCGACTCACCAGGGAATGTATGATATTTCCTATTTACGTTGTATCCCCAATATGGTAGTTATGGCGCCTAAAGATGAGGGTGAGTTACAACGGATGTTGGTTACGGGTATTGAGTATACGGATGGAGCGATCGCTATGCGTTATCCTCGTGGTAATGGTTATGGTGTACCTCTGATGGAAGAGGGTTGGGAAGCTATTCCTATTGGTAAGGCTGAAATTCTGCGCAATGGTGATGATGTACTGATATTGGGTTATGGTTCTATGGTACATCCGGCTATGCAAACTGCAGAAATTCTCAGTGAGCATGGTGTTAGTGCGACTGTGGTAAATGCTCGTTTTGTCAAGCCTTTGGATACTGAATTAATTCTACCTCTGGCACAACGTATTGGTCAGGTTGTGACTATGGAGGAAGGCTGTTTGATGGGTGGTTTTGGTTCAGCAGTTACGGAAGCATTGATGGATAATAATGTGCTTGTACCTGTGTTACGTTTGGGTGTACCTGATAAGTTGGTAGATCATGCTAAACCTGATGAGTCGAAAGCTGATTTGGGTTTGACTCCTTCTCAAATGGCAGAACGTATTTTACAGAGTTTTAAGCCTAAGTTATCCACTGTTAAGGTTTAATGTTTTTGTGGGAAATTCTGGAATAGATTTTTCTGCAAAATAAATGTAGAGATGTTCTATGGAACGTCTCTACAAAAGGATAGAAGGATAGTTAGTTGAAATTTATTTAATGATAACTTTCTAAGGACGTTGCATACAACTACTTTGTAATCTACTAATTATTGTTAAATATTTCTTGTATTTTTTATCTACTCATCATACCTCATTGTTTCTGAAAGATTTTTTGATTGCTGCTTGTGCTGTTCTATTACTTTATCCCAATTAATATTCTGCACTATTTCTGAAAGATTTTTTGATTGCTGCTTGTTCTGTTCTATTACTCTATCTAAATTAATATTCTGCATTATTTCTGAAAGATTTTTTGATTGCTGCTTGTTCTGTTCTATTGTTTTACCTAATAAAGTAGTATCAGGTTTATCAGCAGATTCAGTATCAGCAATTTGATTAGTTTCTTCAATTGAACGAGGATTAATATCAAGCTTAAATTTATCTTTAGCATATTCAAGAAAACTCTCTGGTCTATACATCCAAAATAGTTGTTTGACATTTTCTTGAAACTCATGTCTCAATTCTCTGTGAGGCATATAGCCGTTTTTCTTGTTCCACCAATCTTCTTTCTTATCCCCAGTAATAAAAATTATAGGTAGAGAATTTTCCTTAGCAAAATCTAAAATTTGTTTCCACAGGATAAAATCTCCGTACCGTTTTTTACCTTCTTTGTCTTTGTCTTCAAAACCAGGAGGTATTAATTTATTAAATCTAGTCTCACCTTCCTGGTGTAATTTTTCTAAAGTTTTCTCATCATAGGGTTTCCTACCTTTGAATCAAACAGCGAGAGTATTTTTTCCAGAATCTCATCTTCTAGAATTTTATCTTCATCAGTATGAGGTAAATAATGATTATTTTTTAGTGCTTCTATTTTTTCTCGAAAAACTCTTTCTACTCCATCAACTGCATCAAAATAACTTTTCTGTTCATCAAAAAGAGCTTTTATTTCCGAATAAATAAATTTTCCTACGTTTGAAATTCTACCTCCAAGGATATTAAAATTATTTCGTTCTTCTTTCCACTTCTCAAGTATTGATAGAGCTTCCTGAAAATATTTTTTCTCTTTATCTATAGTTTCCTCCCGATGCTCAAAAAATTCATCTGCTACTTGAGAAGGTAGCCAGATTATATCTTTGAGATATTCTAATATTCGGAAATAATCTGCGGATGTAGAACTTGATACCCGATAGAAATCTAATAAAAAATTTGTATCGAAAACAAAAGTTGCTTTTTCCCATAATTCTGCAAACTCAGCTTGAGATAGAGGAAATTTCCAAAAGAATAAATTTTTCATTTTTTTTAGTTATCTTAGTCTAATAATTATATAAAGTATTATATGCAACGTTCCTACTTTGTGGTGTACTAATGATGAAAAGCGCTATAATTTTTTAATTGAGTATCTTTATTATATCTATCTTTGAGGATATGGTACAGTTATCAGATCAAATCTGCTGGCAATGAAAGTATTATCAGAAACCGGGTTTGTGGGAGTGTAGATGTTATACAATGGGGTATTTAAAACAAACCCGGTTTCTACGCTTTTTTATACCAAAACTACCGGATTTTATCTACAACCAAGATGCTTGTGTTACACTGAAAATAAATAATTATTATGCAAATAAATTATTCAGTTCTTCTTTACATTTATCCTCAAATTCAGGTTGAGTAATCACACCATTTTTTAATTCGGCAAAAACAGTCGATAAAATCTCATTTTGCTGCTGTAACTTTGACTCGAATTTACTTTCAAATTCAGCTTCAGTAAATGCACCTTCTTTTAATTCTTTACTCATATCTTTGAGAAACTTCTTTTGTTTACTTTTGAGTGAACGAAATAGCCAAGGTGCAATAAATTCTGATTGAATTTCTTGCCATATTCCTAGCTGATTTATCTGAGCATCAGCTTCTGCCAAAAACAACATAATTGCAATTTCTCTAGGACATTCACTAATATAATCATAATAAATTCGAGCCAACCCTTCCTGTACTAAAATGTACTGGACAAAAGTACCATCTACTAAATAAACTTCACCAAAACACCGAGGCGATCGCCCTGGTCGTTTTTCTTCTCCAGTAATTTTAACTTTGACTTTATTGCCACTTTTTTCAACTAATTCTTGGAGTCTATCTTTGCCTTTTTCTCCCCATTCAAATTGACTACGATATAGTTGATTTTCATTTTTACGATTCATTTTTTCTACTTGTGAATCTCCCCATCCTTTAGGAGTTTCTGGAGTATCAATATAAGCGAAACGGACGGTAATTTCTGCATCTGAATCATTAGCAACAACATCAAAAGTGTCGGCATCTGATACTTTCTTAACCGTGTAAGTTTTCAGGGAATCAAAATATGATGGAGCAGGTAGTTCAACCTGACCTAGGTGATTCAAAATATTGTTGATTATTTCTTTCATTGATAATTCAAAATTGCTAGATATTTACTAATTAATAATTGATAATTAATCGAATATAGGTTTAATAATATTTCCTTATATTCAATTCCGTTAAAGTTTTACATGAGGTAATTATCTATTATCAATTAATGAATAATAATACCATAAATAAACTGGCTATTTATTTATAGTTAAGATGTAATCAGATTTACAGCTGATAACTGGTAACTGATAACTAATAACTGAAATGACCCACTTAGTTACAGTCAAAATATTACTTTTGAGTTTTGACTTTCTTGCATTTTAAATTCTCAACTCCGCATCCCTTGGGGGTTGGGTTTGCAGACCAAACCCCTACAGTTTTTTCTCATCATTTACAGGACTTACGTATAGCCACTATATCTAGTAGGGGTTAACGGCCATTAACCCCTACAGGTGGTGTATATTTTCATGTTTTGCGTAAGTCCTGATTTAGTATTGCTATAGCTATTTGTCGTTAAAATGTAATCATATTTTCCCACTTATATCATGTTCGGTAGAACAGTTGTAATTAGTCTTGTAGTAAAGCTCTAGCCCTAATACTAATATTCTAAAGGCTAGAGCTTTACTACAAACAACAACTTTATAGTAAGTAATTATCCGAAGATGATATTAATCATAGTCAAAATATTACTTTTGACTTTTGACTTTTGACTTTTTAATTTTGACTTGATAAAATGTTTACCAATTTTTTCATCAAAAGACCAGTATTTGCCTCAGTGTGTTCCCTACTAATTATCTTAGTCGGATTAGTCGGTTATATCAACTTACCAGTACAAGAATTTCCCAGCATCGACCCCCCATTGGTCAGCGTACGAACCAACTACCCAGGAGCTAACCCAGAAGTAGTGGAAACAGAAGTAACAGAAATTCTGGAAGCAGAAATTAATGGTGTCGAAGGTGTTAAAACTCTGACATCGACTACCAGGGAAGGTTCAAGTTCCATAAACGTTCAATTTAAACTCAGTCGCGATATAGAAGCAGCAGCTCAAGATGTTCGTAGTCGTGTCTCCCGCGCAATGAGAAGACTTCCTGATGAAGTTGATGCACCAGTAGTTTCTAAACGAAGTAGCGATGAAGAAAGAATTATTTGGCTTGCTTTAACTGGGGAAAAGTATTCACCGTTGGAGTTAAGTAACTATGCAGATAAATTTCTCAAAAATGTCTTAGAAACTGTTGATGGGGTAGGTAGTATTTTAATTGGTGGCGAACGTCGCTACGCTATGCGACTATGGTTAAACCCTAGAAAAATGGCTGCTCGAAATATTACTGCTTTAGATGTTGAACAAGCTCTCAGAGAACAAAACGTAGAAATTCCCAGTGGTAGAATAGAAGGAAAATCTACAGAATATCCGATTCGTACTGTTGGTCGTCTGCAAACTCCCGAAGCTTATCAAAATCTGATTATCAGACGAAATGATGACAACTCTCTCACTAGATTAAGTGATATTGGGAGAGCAGAAATAGGAGCAGAGAGCGATCGCACCATTGCTCGCTACAATGGCAAACCAGCAATAGGTTTGGGAATTAGTAAAATTTCTGGGGCAAATATTATGGAAGTTGCCACAGGTGTCAAAACAAAGATGGCAGAATTATCTAAAGATTTTCCAGACGGAATGAAATACTACGTCAGTGTTGACTACTCAACATTTGTCGAAACTGCCATCAAAGAAGTCTGGAAAAGTTTACTATTAGCTATTTTGTTAGTTGTCTTAGTTATCTATGTATTTCTGAGAGATTGGCGAGCAACTCTCATCCCCACCATCACAATTCCTGTTTCCCTCATTGGTGCTTTTGGGGTAATGTTTTTCATGGGATTTTCCATCAACACCCTGACTCTATTTGCTCTGACACTATCAACAGGTTTAGTAGTAGATGACGCTATTGTAGTCTTAGAAAATATTGTCCGATATATTCAAGAGGAAGGCAAAACTCCGATGCAAGCAGCAATATTAGGAGTCCGGGAAGTAGTCTTTGCTGTCATTGCCACAACAGTTGTCTTAATTGCCGTATTTTTACCTGTGGGATTTTCTGGTGGGGGTGCAGGGCGAATATTTAATGAATTTGCCCTAACTCTTGCAGTGTCAGTAGTATTTTCCACCTTTGTTGCTTTAACATTAGCACCATCATTATCAGCGAGAATATTAAAAAGACAAGAATCAGGAGAAAAAAGAAATATTATCTCCCGCGTACTTGCCATTCCCTTAGATTTATTTGATTATGCTCTCAATCAAATTTCAGTAATATACGATCGCTCATTACGTCTATTAATGAGAGTGAAACCATTAGTAATTTTAGGATTTGTCGTATCTCTTTGGTTAATAGTTTGGTTATTCCAACAACTTCCCCAAGGATTTTTGCCTACAGAAGACCGGGGGCGGGTATTTGTTTCTGTCTCTGCACCACAAGGAGTAAGCGTTGAATATACAAATAACGTCATGCTTCAGGTAGAAGATAAACTCGCTCAAGTACCAGAAATGAGAGGTTATTTCACTCTTACCGGATTCGGTCGTTCAGCTCAAGCTAACCGAGCTTTTGCTTTCACCAATCTTAAACCTTGGTCAGAACGAACGAAACCAGAACAAGCACAACAAGAAGTTGTCAAACGCTTATTTGGAGCATTTGCACCTATTACAGATGCACGAGTATTTCCAATTAATCCAGGTTCGTTACCAGGTACAGGCCGTAGTCGCCCGGTGCAGTTTGTTTTGCAGGGAAATGATTTTCAAGAGTTAGCGCGAGTATCCCAAGAATTTAGTAATGAGGCGCAACAGTTACCCCAACTAGGTAATATTGACACAGACTTGAAAATTAATAAACCTGAGATAGTAGTAGAAATAAATCGTTCTCAAGCTGCTAATTTAGGAATATCGGTAGAGGATATTGCTCAGACATTACAAATCATGATGGGAGGGGAAGATATTACCAACTTTAACCAAGGAAACCAACGTTATGATGTAATTGTGCGAGCTGAGTCAGAGTTTCGGAATAATCTCCAAGATATTGACGACTTATATGTGCGAACCCAACAAGGGGAAATGATACCTTTGAGTAATGTAGTGACTGTGAAGACAAGCACAACTCCTCCTGAGATTAACCATTTTAACCGCTTTCGTTCGGCAACAATTACAGGAAGTCCGGCACCAGGAGTTAGTTTGGGTGATGCGTTGCAGGCGTTATCTGATTTAGCAGATAGAATTTTGCCTGCTGATATGCGGACAGCGCTCAAGGGTGAGTCAGCACAGTTTCGAGATGCTGGTCAAGCTACAGTATATCTTTTTGTGTTAGCGTTGATTTTTATTTTCTTGACATTAGCAGCTCAGTTTGAGAGTTATATCGATCCAGTGGTGATTTTGTTGGCGGTTCCGTTATCTTTGTTAGGTGCTTTTGGAACGTTGTGGTTAGCGCAGTTGGAGATTAATGTTTATAGTCGGATTGGGTTGATTATGTTAATTGGTTTGGCAACTAAAAATTCTATTTTGATTGTGGAATTTGCTAACCAATTGTTGGCAGAGGGAATGTCTATTACTAAAGCAGCAGTTGAAGCATCGCGGTTGCGGTTTCGTCCGATTTTGATGACGGCGTTTTCGACAATTTTCGGAGTAATGCCATTAGCTTTTGCTTCTGGTGCGGGTGCTGCGAGTCGGGTTTCCATTGGGATGTCGGTTATGGGTGGAATGTTGGTGTCTACAGTTTTGAGTTTGTATGTGGTGCCAGTGTTTTATGTAATAGCAAAGGGTCTGCAGTCGAGTTTATTTCGTAAGTCTGCTCAAGACATGGCAGAGGGTTATGAAATGGATGCAGCTTTTGAGGGGAATGGTTATGTTAACGGTAATGGCAATGGTAATGGTCATGTTAATGGTAACGGTAATGGGAAAAATGGTTATAGTGACAGTAAGTCTGAGGATGGTGTAGAAACAGTTAGACGAGGATAGTTTTTTTGTTAGAGGCGATCAAACCATAAAGTAGGAAAGTTCCATGGAACTTCCCTACAGAGTCATCATTTTTTTATGTAGTTCATTAACCTAAAAACTTTTGTAGTAAACCAACACAGCTAAAATGGTGCAATAGTAGGGGCGGGTTTTAGCTAAAATTTTAATGCTTACTCTAAGATTTACACCGAACCGCCCTAATGCACACCCATTAGTTCTGTCAGTCCATCAGAAACAACAAATACAATTATACCAGAAATAGAGATTAATGATCCATCAAGATTTACTCCTAGTGCTGAACCATTGTCTGTTCCAATTACAGAGGTAAATAATTCAGATAATATAATTCTACCTGAAAATTTACTAATTGATGAACCAACACTAGATATTTTTACAGATGAAACAGATGAATCGGTAGATCCTTTAACTGGCGAGGCAACGATTAATCAAGCTGTAATTGTTGATGCCCAGGAGGACGAGGGTCCAAATATTGTTACTGATGCAACTATACAAGCCAGCAACATTTTTTCAGATGCCTGGAATAGAATTCAGAATGTAGGTCAAGGAATTCAGAACACAGCTCAAGATATAGGTAATTTCTTATTTACTCCTGACCCCATTCCTAGAGCTGCTGCCCCATACTGGCTATTTAGCCAATCAAATCTGTGACAATCATGCCCAAGAAGCGCTACTTAGGAGTAATTTGTCGGACTTAACTTATGATCGCCCGGAGTTTTCAAAATTCAACCAAGTTTTTGATTTATTTGGGTTTGGGTTAATGGTTAGAGCTATGCTGCTAGTTAGAACTTATCCGCTGAGTCGGTTTGAATCTGAAGGTGCATTTAAGCGACGGTTAGGCTTTGGTCAAGAGGAAAGGTCAAGCGGTCAAGTTGAAAGCTTTAGTAGTTCAGGCTCAAGCCTAGCAAAATCCGAACTCTATAATTGGAGTCGGACGTCGGTAGGTAAGAAACGATTAATCTCCCAGGTTGGCTTAGAAATCCAGGCCAAGTTTGAAGAATATAAGGCTAAATTGAATAGTAAATCTGAAGGCCAAGAAAAAGAACAAACTGGAAAGTTTACCAACTTAGTCCATTCTCGAACTGTGGCCTTTATGTTGAGGCGGTTATTTCCTCTGCTGAAGTCTCACTGTATTGATTAAAAAACTAATTTGACTTTGTCAAGGAATAATTGATTCAGCTTCTGTAGTATTTTTACAGAGAAAAACAAGGTTAAGTCAAAAAAATTAGGAGATAATAAAAAAGATGATTGTAACTACAACTGATCGAATTGAAGGCACTGAAGTTCAAGAATATTTAGGAATTGTTACTGCTGAAGTAGTTTATGGTAGTAATGCTCTGAGAGATTTTTTTGCTGGAATTAGAGATATTATTGGAGGTCGTACTGGTAGTTATGAAGAAGTGTTTAAAAAGGGTCAGGAAGATGCGATCGCTGAACTGGAAAAGCGTGCTAGACGTATGGGTGCTGATGGAGTTGTGGGAATAGAAATAGATACAGGCACTATTAATGTGGATGAAAAAGGTGCATTGCTATTAATCACGGCAAGTGGAACAGCAGTCAAGTTGGTATAAGTCTTATCAGCTTAAGCGAGTGAAGTAGGGAACAGAAAACTTTGTTTGCAGTAGGTTCTCCTGATGTAACAGTAAATGCCGAAATACTCGAAAGTATTTCGGTCTTATAGAAGCCCTAAGCGTATCTTGGGAAAGTTGCGAGTTTTTGGCTCAGTCCTCAGTCCTCGTAGGGGCGTTTCATGTCGCGCAGCGAAACGGCCGTTAGCTTCGCATAACTATCGTTAACGCCCGTACAGAAGTCAGGAGATTAAGAAATACTCAGAGGGGAAAAAGGTAGAAAAATGCCTCCATCTCGCCACCCTCCCCACACTTCCCACACTTCCCACCCCCATCATGTATAAAAAAATAAATACCTTCAGGGGTTCTATAAAACCCCTAAGCGTATCTCCAGAAAATAGGTCTTGGTGGAGAATTAATTGATAAAAAATGGGTAATAATTGATTTGATGAGTAGGAAATATCTAATACACCCCATCTCCCCATCTCCCCTACTCTCCACACTCCCCTACTCCCCTACTCTCAATCTCTAATTTTAAATAGATCCCTTCAGGGGTTCTATAGTAGCTAGCAAGGGAAATCAAATGGGACTCATTGCCTTATTCACTTTTAGCCACCTCTGTCCTACATTTGAGAAATGGCAGATTTGTCCTCACTTCCCTATTGGACTCCTCTCCCTCGTCTCCCCTATCCTGTCAGGAATTTAAAGCATAGCCTTGCAGGAGAGGATTTGGGGGAGAGGTCTTAATTTCTGAAACTTACCCACATTTTTAAGCTAGATGCCCTACTACTTTATTATTGTAGCCAGTGTCGGCAAAAGGCATTTTATGGCCCAAAATAGTCTGAGCTTCTCCACGAGAATTCTTTTTCTCCTAGCTGAAACGCTGATTGCTGATTGCCATTTTAATGACCCATTTGGGCAAATTTCCTATTCTCTAATTTCCACTTTTCTCCCATTGATTATGATCGAACCCTAACTTGTGGTTTAAGAGCTAATTTATAAAGTAAATATTAAAAAGCTAAATTCTTTAATATAACTGAGTTTGGCGAGTTATTGTCTCAGAAAACCAATATCTCTGAAAACCATGTGAAATAAGAATTGGTAGTGCCTCAAGGAAGTGTGGGAAGTGTGGGAAGTGTAGTCCGGGTGGGAAGTGTGGGGAGACACTTGAAAGTAGGAGAAATAATTGTACCTGTATCTTTTTGGGAAGTGTCTGCCTTTCGTGCTAACTTTTTAGTCTCAAAGGCTGAAAAATTTGCACTTTTTTCGCGACCATGTGGGCACTCAACCTTTATATATCAGTGCTTTTAGATCATATTGGCCAGCCCTACGCGACTTATCCCACACTTTACTGATGCACAACCTAAGAATTTTAGGGAGGTTTATAAATCATCTCTAAGTAAATCGAACATTTGAGTGGATAAATTTGCTAGTTTTATGAAGTTTTGATGAAGTTTTTAGGGGTTTATCAAGTTTGCACAAACTTCATATACCATCCTGAATAAATTCATCTGCAATTCTTGACTCAAAAGAACTACAGGAATTTCAAAACACCGTGGTGAAATTTTTGTGCTTTATTCTTTTTACTTAAATTATACTACAAATACTTAAATTTTTAAGATGGCTTATTTCCTTTTTGCCGACATTTGCTACTTCAGAAATGGTAGTAAAGTCTGGTCGAAAACTGAATAAACGCACGGCTCGAAACAAGATATGCTCTCGTGGAGTCATTATAAGTTTCAGCAACATTTAATTCAGATGGCTAATCTACATAATGTTTTAGTAGTATCGTGTAATGAATCCTATACTTCAAAAACTTGCCCTGAATGCGGTCATGTTCACAAGCAACTAGGTGGAAATAAAAAGTTTCATTGCCCGAAATGTGGCTATAGTGCCCATAGGGATTGGAACGGCGCTCGTAATATTATGTTGCGAGCTTTGCAGCTCATCTGCAATCACTTTAATCGGTGATGCTATAAAAATTCAAGGTGAATAGCTTTGAGTAGGTTAAATGTTGCACAGGAAAAAAAGAAAATACAGATGAGTACAAATTTACAAAATTTTTGAATTATAACACTATACAGAATGGAAAAGTGGTCATAAGCTGTTAATAGAACCTTAACTTTTTCTATAGGAGCAAGTCCCAATGACTACTACCACAAAATTTAATCCCTATCTGATGGGTAATTTTGCCCCAGTCAGGAAAGAAATAACTGCCGACAACCTGGAAATTAAAGGCCAACTCCCTAGAGATTTGTCAGGAATGTATGTTAGAAATGGCCCAAATCCTCAATTCGCACCTCTAGGTAAATATGACTGGATGGATGGTGATGGAATGCTGCATGGGGTGAGAATTAGTGGTGGTAGGGCAGAATATCGAAACCGATATGTACGGACGGGAGGATTTGAAGTAGAAAAAGACTTGGGTCATGCTGTCTGGAGTGGTAGATTAGAACCGCCTCAAATAAATAATCCCTATGGTCCATATAAAAATGTGGCCAATAATGGGGTTACTTTTCACAATGGCAAGTTATTAGCTCTTTGGGAAGCAGGTTTACCTTATGAGGTTAGAGTTCCTAGTTTAGAAACAATTGCCCCCTATTTATGTGATGGTTACTTAGATTCTGCTTTCACTGCTCATCCAAAAGTTGACCCGATGACTGGAGAATTGATATTTTTTGGTTACGCTCTGGATGCGCCTCCTTATGTGAAATACGGTGTGATTTCTGGTAACGGGGAGCTATTGCAGACAGTACCTATTAATGTACCTGTGCCAAGTGGTCCTCACGATTTTGCCATCACAAAAAATTATACAATTTTGATGGATTTACCATTACGGTTCCGTCCACAACGAGAAGAACAAGGTTTGCCTGCTTGGATGTTTGAAACTGGAGTGCCCAGTCGTTTTGGTATCTTACCTCGGTATGGAAACAATGAAGATATTCGCTGGTTTGAAGCTCAACCTTGCTATATCAATCATATTCTTAATGCTTATGAATCTGGGGATGAAGTGGTATTGTATGGTTGTCGAATGAGTTCGACTCATTTGTATCCTGGTACTTTGAGAGACCCCGATGAGAATATTCCGCGAATCTATGGGTGGGCGTTTAATCTTAAGACTGGTAGTGTGAGAGAGGGAATGTTAGATAAGAGACCATCAGAATTTCCTTGTATTAATAATAGGTTTCTAGGTCGGGAAATGCGCTATGGTTACACTTCGAGAATGGCATCTTTGCGACCATTGTTTGATGGAATTATTAAATATGACTTCGGTACTGGTAGGTCGCTACCCCATGATTTTGGTGAAGGTCGTTATGGGGGTGCTGTGACGTTTGCACCCAGAATAGGTACTATTGATGAGGATGATGGTTGGTTGTTAACGTTTGTGTATGATGAGAAAGAGAAGCGTTCTGAATTATTGGTGATAGATGCTCAGGATATGAGGGGGGAACCTGTAGCGCGGGTGATTTTACCTCAGCGAGTACCTTATGGTTTTCATGGTACTTGGGTGTCTGAGATGCAGTTGATGGCAAATAGGTAACTAGCTATCAGGTTGTAGTATTTGTATCACAGGCAAGATGCCTGTGACAACTGTATATCACCTTTGATGAAATTCGCTGTAATATTTTACCCAGTTTATACCAAATTGATAAATGTTTGCTACAAATAGCTAGGGGATTTTTTAGGAGTCAGGAGTCGCACGGGAATGGCTTCGATACTATTTTTTAGCTTGGAAATTATCTTTTTTGTCAAAGGGATATTTTCTGTAAGGTCTTTTTATTGCTCTGATTATTCGTAACATTCTTTTTTCAAAATGGTATTATATACTTTATTTATAGCGTAATACGGCTCAGATAAAACTAAAACTCTTATAGTATAAGACTTTTAGAGTTGCTCTTAATATTTATAGAACTGCCAAGAAAAATTCTTAGCTGCCCTATAGACTCATCTATTTTCTTTCTTCTTCCTGTGACATTTTAATTAACAACTATATTGAGAAATTAATGAAATTTTTGAAAGAATATTTTGCTCCTTTATTTGATAGAAACTTAATGGCTACAGCGTTAAAAGTTATAGTAGTTGTGGGTTCTATTTTATACCAATTTGATAAATGTTTGCTACAAATAGTTAGGGTACTTCTTAGGAGTCATAATGAATAGGTTTTATCTAATTTTTTGTACTTTAAATTATCTTTTTCGTCAAATATAACTCCCCTATAAAATATTTTAATCCTGCTTATTATTCATAACATTCTTTTTTTAAATTGGTATTATTTATAATTAATCATGGTTCAGCTTTCATAATTATATAGAAACTTAATGGCTACAGCGTTAAAAGTTGCAGTAGTTGTGGGTTCTATTTTATTTATAATTAGGGCTTGCTGATTAAATATTAAAGCATTGACGGGTAAAGGTTTGAGCAATTTTAAGTCTGGAAAAAGTACCAGCTTTTTGGTTGATCAAGCAGAAATTGTGAGCATTTTGGGTAGATTATGGCAGAAAAACCAAAGGACTATTCTTCCTCCTGCCTCCTCTAGAATTCTCATTCCTCCTGACTCCTGTACGGGCCTTAGCGGAACTTTGCGTTAGCACATGGCCGTTTCGCTGCGCGACATGAAACGCCCCTATGACTCCTGACTCCTACCCTCACCCATAAGACTTTTTCAGCAAACCCTAATTAATCATGGTTCGGCTTTAATAAAAGGAAAAATGAATCGGGAACGTTTGATTTCTGGGTTGTTGACTTATTTGCTTCCTTATCCTGTTAATATTTATGGTCAATATGTAAGTCAAAAACGTCATAGTTATAGCGTTTTTCACAAAGGTAGACTACAAAACTTCTTCCTCTTCCTTCTTCCTTCTTCCTTCTTCCTTCTTTCTTCTTTCTTTCTTTAAACCCAAATCTCTGTACTCTAAAAAACATGAAAACTACTATAATTACAAATAACGGGACTTTAGTGAAAAAATAGTAAAAAAAAGGGTATAATATATATCTG
>NZ_JBNHEQ010000268.1:65856-103801 GCF_050016015.1 Dapis hubbardiae BLCC-M172 | reverse complement strand
AATTGAAGTTGTGTATCGGATATTTTTTACGGAGTAGAGGAGAAGAAAAATAAATATGCCTGATTAGTTTGATAAATGCTATAACTTGATGTTTATTTTCACGCAAAAAATCAATAATTTTTTCAATTGAAGTTGTGTATCGGATATTTTTTACGGAGTAGAGGAGAAGAAAAATAAATCTGCCTGATTAGTTTGATAAACGCTATAACTTGATTTTATTTTCACTCAAAACATCAATAATTTTTTCAAGGGTAAATTACTCCTTTAATTCTTTACTTTATATTAACTTTCCTATACCCCAGTCTTGGAGTCGGAATAATGTCAAAGTTCATATCTATTGAAAAAGACCGAATAAACTACTTGACTCTCCAGTTGACTGGAGACTTTATTATAGAGATAAGAGATATTAGTTTTATAGTGTTACGCATTAAGGTTAGGAGATTTATCAATCCTGTTTGCGCAGCATTCCGTAGGAAAACCATTTGACAGTTTACTATTCCCTATTCCCTAGCGCGTAGCGCTATAATTTCTCTTCCTAGTTATCAGGAGGCAATTATGGAAATAACATATTTAGAGCTAAAAGGTATGGGTTGTGCTGCCTGTGCTAATAAAATTCAAAAAGCTATTGAAAATGTAACTGGTGTAGCAGAATGTCAGGTTAATTTTGCTATGGCACAAGCAACAGTTAAGTATAATTCCCACAAAACAAATTTACATAAAATTCAACAATCTGTAACAGATATTGGCTTTGGAGCAGAACCACTTCAGGAAACAATAAATCTGGCAAAAAAAGAAAGAGAAAATCGCCGAATAGAACAACAAATAACAAATAAAGTAGTTGTCGGCGGAATTATTAGTGGAATTTTAATTATTGGTTCGTTGCCGATGATGACCGGATTAAATATTCCTTGGATACCAATTTGGTTACATAATTCCTGGCTACAATTAATATTAACTACACCTGTAATGTTTTGGTGCGGTAAATCATTTTTGATTGGTGCTATAAAAGGATTAAAAAATCATTCCGTAGACATGAATACTTTAGTTGCTCTAGGTACAGGGGCAGCTTATTTATATTCTTTATTTCCGACATTTTTTCCAGATTTTTTTACCAGACAAGAATTAAATCCAGATGTTTATTATGAAGCAGCAGCCGTTATTATTACGTTAATTTTATTAGGCAGACTTCTCGAACATCGCGCTCGGAAACAGACCTCAGCAGCTATCCAAAAATTGATGGGTTTGCAGGCAAAAACTGCTAGAGTTATTCGAGAGGAAAAAGAAGTAGATATTTCCATTGAAGAAGTAAAAATTGGCGATTTGATTGTGGTGCGTCCAGGGGAAAAAATTCCTGTAGATGGGTTAATAAAAGAAGGTAATTCTACAGTGGATGAATCTATGGTTACTGGTGAAAGTTTGCCTGTAGAAAAACAGTCTGGAGATGAAGTAATTGGTGCAACAATTAATAAAACTGGTAGTTTTAAATTTGAGGCAGCAAGAGTTGGAAAAGATACAGTATTAGCCCAAATAATTAAATTAGTTCAACAGGCACAAAGTTCAAAAGCACCAATTCAAAAATTAGCAGATCGAGTAATTTATTGGTTTGTTCCTGTTGTAATGGGAATAGCGATCGCTACTTTTATTATTTGGATTAGTCTGACTGGGAATTTAACAATATCGTTAATTACAACAGTTAGTGTGTTAATAATTGCTTGTCCTTGTGCTTTGGGATTAGCTACTCCTACTTCTGTAATGGTAGGAACTGGAAAAGGTGCAGAAAATGGGATATTAATTAAAGGTGCAGATAGTTTAGAAGTTGCTCATAAAATTCAGGCGATTATTTTAGATAAAACAGGAACACTTACCCAAGGAAAACCAAAAGTTACTAACTATATAACTACTCAAGGAACTGCCAATAAAAATGAGATTAAATTGTTAAAAATAGCAGCAGCAGTTGAACGAAAATCAGAACATCCTTTGGCAGAAGCAATTGTTGAATATACTCAAGCCCAAGGGGTGGAATTTCCTTTAGCAGAACCAGAAAAATTTGAGGCAATGTCGGGCATGGGAGTGCAAGGAATTGTCTCAGATAGATTAGTACAAATTGGTACTTCTCATTGGATGAAAGAACTAGGAATTGATATTACTAATTTGCAAAATCATCAAAATAAATTACAAGCTGATGGTAAGACTACTGCTTGGATAGCAATTGATGGTAAAATTGAAGGAATATTTGGCATTGCTGATACTTTAAAAACATCCTCAAAAAACGTAGTTCAAACATTACAAAAAATGGGAATAGAAGTAGTAATGTTAACAGGAGATAATCGCCTAACAGCAGAAGCTATTGCTGCCGAAGTTGGCATTAATAGAATATTTGCTGAAGTGCTGCCAGACCAAAAAGCTGAAACTGTCAAAAACCTGCAATTAGAAAAGAAAAAAAGAACCGATAACCATCAAATTGTCGCAATGGTAGGAGATGGAATTAATGATGCTCCAGCATTAGCTCAAGCAGATGTCGGAATAGCAATTGGAACAGGAACAGACGTAGCGATCGCTGCTAGTGATATTACATTAATTTCTGGAGATTTAACTGGCATTGTAACGGCAATTAAACTGAGCCGCGCGACTATGAAAAATATTCGTCAAAATCTGTTTTTTGCCTTCATTTATAATACTTTAGGAATTCCTATTGCTGCCGGTATTTTGTATCCTTTAACAGGTTGGTTATTGAATCCGATTATTGCAGGTGGAGCAATGGCATTTAGTTCAGTTTCTGTGGTGACAAATGCTTTACGTTTAAGGAAATTTAAACCTCAATAAATTCTGTTGTAGGTGAATTAGAGTAGGCAAAAATATGATTTTAGAAGAAGTTATTTTGAAGTACGGAATATCGTGAAATTATTGTGAAGTAGAAAATTAGGTTGCATAAGATAAAATAACCAATTCTATCTAAAGATAGGGGTAGGCAAGATTAACAATTTAGTCTACCAATTACAGCAAGGAAAATGTATTACTATCCGGAATAGTAATACACATTTTTGATAAAGAATGATAGGAGCTTTCATCAATTAGAAGTTACAAGCTTTGTCAGTCAAGGTTTTTAGAGTCAGGAGTTTTTTGCCTGAAAAACTTGAAACTCTTGCCACATACCACTTTCAGATTTAATTGATGACATGCCCTAGGAGATTATAATTTTAAGTATAGAACTAACAATGTCTAAATCAACAATTTTGATTGTAACTAATGATACAACAGCGTCTGAGACTGATGGTCAAAGAGGATGGGTAAGTGGAGTCCAACAACGTTTGGCAAAAGCTGTTGAAATTCCTGTATCCGTGCTAGAAGACAACATGACCAGTTTTCTTGAAGCAGCAGGACGTTTATTTCAGCAAGCGGATCGGCAAATTGGAACGCAGTCCGATCTACAGCTAGATGAAGTAGAGCTACAGGTAGAGATAAGTGGAAAAGGAGAAGTTAAATTAGTTGCTGGAGGTGAAGCAACAGGAAAAGGAACAATTACATTAAAATTTAAGCGTCCAAGTTAAGAAATTAATGGCAAATAATTGGGCAATTATTATTGGTATTAATTTTTATCAGCGTCACCCAGAACGACGACTAAAATTCGCTGTTCAAGACGCTGAGTTAATGTACGATTTTCTCTGCAATTCGGCTAAGTTTCCACCAGAGCATATTTTCCTTTGTTTAGGAGATGAAGCACATCAAAATAGTCAAAACTACCCAATTTTTTCTAATATTTTAGGGTTACTGACACAAAACTTACACCCAGATCGTATTGGTCAAGTAGATCGATTTTGGTTTTTCTTTGCTGGACATGGAATTAGCCGAAACGGAAAAGATTATTTAATGACTTCTGATAGCCTAGTTGAAGATATTGATTTAAGGATTGCACTTTCCTTAAATGAGGTTATTGCTTGTTTACGGAACCATCAAAATGCCGAAATAGTTCTCATTCTTGATAGTTGCCGTCAGACAATAGGAAGTAGAGATTTTACCAATTCCATAGGTGAAGAAACTATTCAGCTGGCTAAAAGTCGTGGAATTACAACTATCTTTTCCTGTAATTATGGACAGTTCTCCCATGAGCTTGATAGTAAAGAACATGGTTCATTTACTTATTCATTGGTCGAGGGATTAAAACAATACACTCTTCCAACTCAACTAGAGAACTATTTGCAAAAGTATGTACCTAAACTCAATGCTGAAGATAATAAGTCTAGCAACCAAACTCCTATAATCCGCATCGAACCTGTTTCCAAAGTAAACGATTTTTTGTTGCCTCAGTTTGCCAGCAAAGCCGATCTTGATGAAATCATAAGTTTGGCAAACCGTGAAGAATTAAAGGATCATTTTGACAAGGCTAGCGATTTGTGGTGGAAAGTTATTAGAGTTTCTTATTCTGAAGAACAAAAGGTATTAGCTCAAGAGGCTATTGAAAGGATAAATGACAAGAAAAGTAAGCTATTAGCTCAAGAGACTATTGAAAGGATAAATAATCAGAAAACTTTAGATTCAGACTCAGCTACGCGAAACTTTCTTGGAAAAGGAAATCCAACAAAAAACTCGCCTAAACCTATACCAAAGCCAAATGGGAAAATTGAGTATATGAATCCTGGTGATTGGAAAAAACCTGAAAAATTAGACAGTCCAGATAAATCTTGGTTGAGCAGAGTTTTTCATTATATTTTTGATGAAAAAGATTAATAAAGTTTACGTTGATTTTCAATAAAGGAGCATAGAAAGCATGACTACGAGTCGAGATATGGCAACACCAATAGGTAAAGATGCCAAGGTAGAAGGTGATATTAAAATTGCCCCAAGTATTTTAAGTGCTGCGACAAAAAACAATCAAAAAGCTCTTTTGATTATGTTTAAACAGTTTATTGCAGAGGATGAAGAAATATATTACGTTCAATATTTAGGGCGTCAAGGAATTTGGGGAGTAGGTAATCATAGTTTCGCCTGCCTAAGTGAATGTCGTGTTGCCGATATCACTGTAGGTCGTTTTGGTGAAGTAACTTACCAAGATGGTTACCTAGAATCTATTAACAGCAGTATTATTTACCAACCTTCTAAACTGGGTCTATATTTTGCTATAGGTTTTTCAATAATTTTAGCCGTTCCTACTATTGGAATTTCCCTTCTATTCATACCATTTATAGTGCAGGGTTACTATCGGTTAGTTAAGTGTGGAATAGTATTGTGGGTTAAGGAAGGAGCGCCTATTTATATGTTTACAAATCATAAATACTTAAAACGGTCAAATTTACTTTGTCGAAGTCTTACGATTTTACGGGAAAACCGTCTAAGAGCTATTAAAGATATGCCAGATGTTTAAGAATTTTGACTAACACTACTTTAAGTTATTTTGTGAACTGTTTTGATGCAGAAACCGGGTTTATCCACCACCAAATTTCGCCGATTTTAAAGATGAGAATTATGGAAATAAACCCGGTTTCTTATTTAGGTGTATAAGTCTTTTTATAAAGCACTATATATTTCTTGATTAAGTCAATATTCTAAAATTTATAAGAATTAAAAACTCTAGTCTGACCATTTTTTTCAAAGGCAAACACATTAAAAGATTGTTGGCGATCGCCTATTTCCGGGAGTAACAATAGGCATTCCCGAAACCCTAATTTTAGGGACGAATGGTCATTCGCCCCTACTAAATATGGCGGTTCTACCATAAGTCCTGTAAATATTCCCAGTGCGGGCATCTTGCCCGCGTGGGTGTACCTAAGCAAATTAAAATCTGCTGTAAATTTAATCTCAAGAATTTTTACACCAATGATACAGCAATCCTAAATTAGGAATAAGAATTTTATTATCTCCATAAATTAAACTCCTTAACTTCATACAGTATGACTTCTAATAAAAATTTATGGAATTTATTTAATTTTCATTCCTTAATTTTTCAGCTAATCAAACTCAATAATATTTGCTATTAACTTCCAACAAGGAGCTTCACCTTCCCAATCTTCAGGAGCATAAGGCATACTAAGACTAACAGTAACCAAAAAATTATTTGCAGTTGGAGAATATCCATTTTCTAAGTGTTTCATAAATTCTGGATCGGTAATTTTTGCATTATTTAAAAGCAAATAATCATGATTACTTTTTATACTACCTCGAAATTTCCCTCTTTTATCTTGAACAAAAGAAAAATTTTGCTTTTCAACTTTAACAATTTCAATTGTTCGACGTAGATGAAAGGGAACTCTTTTTAGATAAGAAGGATTAACATATTTACGATTATTATGTAGGATATAGTCTGAATTATTACAGTATGGAAATATATCTTCAACTTTAGCTTTGCCTAAACATTTCCATTTACCTTTTAATACAGAAAAGTTTTCACTTTCAAAACCAAAATCATTGCCTTTATTATCAAGAGGAATTTCGAGAATATCAAGAGGTTTTGGTTCTCCATCTTCCACCAATCTAATTCTTAAAGGTACTCTTCCATCTTCAGGAAATTGGCGATCGCATATTGGACGAACCCATTTTCCTGTATCTAAATCAATTCCTGCTATACAACGTTCATTTTGTTTATAGGAATTAGCCAAACAAATTATTTTTTTTAGAGATGACATACTTTAATATTTCCCCATTGTTGATTAAGATATTCAGCGACTAAACGACGATGACAATAATCGGGTTTAGGTTCACTACAAAGTAAACAACCTCGGTCTAAAAGTTGAGGTGAGACTTTTTTTTCAATCTCTCTTTCTTTAATCAGATTATTAAAAATTTCTTCGTAAGTATCCCAAGTGATTTTCTTTTTTTTATAATCATCTAAAAGTTCTTTAGTAGGTGCTAAATCTAGAATATGAATATATTCAATATTGCAAATTACCTTGAGAAAATATTCTAAATCTTTTCTTTTGGCAAATCCGGAAAGTTGAGAAACATTATTAAATCTTGCATCAATAAGGCGTTTAACTTTTGATTTTGTGAGATTTTCAAAAAAGTCTTGAGCGGTTTTTTTGGTAAATCCAATTGTAAAAAGTTCAATAGTTTTTTCCATTTTCTTTAATCCTCCACTAATAAGGTTAGCTCAACTAATAAAGCTTTTATCAAAAATAAAAACTGATGGCTAAAGGCTTTTTCGCAGCATTACGCAGGAAATACTTACCGAAATAATTAATAATTAAAAATTAAATAATTCGCCCCTTGAAGTCTCCCTTTTTAAGGGAAAAAAAATAAATCTTTTCCTTTTAGCCAATCTTCTTTCTTTTAAGGATAGGTAATTATCAATTATCCATTAATGAAATTATTTTTTGTTTACATAAGCAATTTTATCCCCTTGAATTTTGTAAGCTTTTTCAAGTTTTGTAGATTCAGAATCTTGAGTAGATTCAGTAAAGTTTTGATTGAAATTTTCAGTATCAAAAAGACTTAATTGTAAAAATGACTGAGGTTTTTCCACAAGATTATGAATTTCTAGTAGTCTTTGTTCCAAATCGGAATGATTCTCTAATTCACCACTTTTAAGAATATGATCGATATCTAAACCTTTATTTTTTAAATGTCGGCTCACTAAAATAGCACGATGACAAATAATGGGGTCTTGTTCAGAACACATCAAAGCAATATTATGATTTTCCAAACTTTGATAAACTCTTTCTAAACCTTTTTGAAATTCTTCTGTCTTAGCAATTAATTCGTATAAAGCTTTGCCATTAACATAACAACTTAAATCATTAGTTTTAGCACCTAATTCTTTGCCTAAAAAAATGTATGAAATATTAATTTCTTGTAGATATTGCTGAATATTTTTTTGACTAAAATGAGGTGAATACTTACTATAAGGATAGGAACGAACATCTGCCAGAGTTGTGACTTGGTGTTTTTGTAAGAGACTTAAAAAAAATTCGATAGAATGATTGGAATGACCAACAGTAAATAATTTCATCATAGCTAAAAATTTTCTAATTGTTTTATATATATTGTACTATAGCATGGTGTTGAGCTATCATAATTTTCTGTTTATTATTTAATTTTAATTTCTTAGGACTTACGAGGAAATTTATGAAAAAAGTAGCAGTTTTTGGTAATGCAGGTGGTGGCAAGTCAACCCTGAGCAAAAAATTAGCAGCAATGACGAATCTCCCCCTCTATGTCTTAGACAAAATTAAATATCGTTCCGGAGGTACAGAAGTTCCAGATAGCGAATATAAGCGTATATAATACTTTAGGTATTCCTATTGCTGCGGGTATTTTGTATCCTTTAACTGGTTGGTTATTAAATCCAATTATTGCTGGAGGAGCAATTAATTTAGGATTGTTATATGCTACAATTATAGGCGTTGTTGTTGATGTATGAGTATCACAATAGATTCCTGAAATCTATAAACTTCATTCCGGGTGTAGCAAAATTATAAATTTATTCAGCAATGCCAAATCTATACTTTAGATAGCTTTTTTGAGGTTGATGATTAATCAAAGCAAAGGCAATTTATCAAAACAAAAGAAACAAGAAAAAAAATCAGTTCAGGAAATAATTGAACAATATCAAAAAGGGGAAAGAAACTTCAGCAATTTTGACTTGAGAGGTCAATCTTTTGCTGGATATCACCTATCTGGAGCTAACTTTAGTAACTGCAACCTAAGAAGAGCTAATTTTACCGGATGCAACCTAAAAGGAACTAATTTTACAAAAGCTAGGATGGGAAAAGCGATATTACATGATATTAAAGCTGGAAGTGAAAATGATCGGAGAATATATACCTAGTTTTTCGCCTTCTTGCTTTTTGCAGCAAGTCTGACTATTTTGGCAATTTCTTTATTAGTTTTCTCTAGGGAAGGTGAAGTAGATTTAATCAATGAAAATACTAATAGTTTTTTCTCATTAGCGTTCCTTGTACCTATCGGTTATTTCATCCACTTGTCTAACAGTCAGGGCAATATTGCTCTATTTTTTTGGGTATTAGGAATATTGGATTTTTTGCTGAAAACTTTGAATCAGCCTGTACCGGGAATCTTAGGGAATATATTGTTTTGGGGATTGGCAGTTTCTCTGCTTTCCCCGCTTTATCATTTTTGGGTGAGTAAGTCTTGGAGAAATTTAGGACAATTATTTCAGAACTTTCCTGTTTTAATACTATTGAGCTTTTTGTCTGTTTGTTGTGTGGTTATTTCATTTTCACCTATCGAGCTACTGAACTTAGTAGAGCGACTAGACGGACTAGACCGACTAAACCTAGTGAATCAAAACAACTGGTTATTAATCTTCAGTTTCATAACATTTAATATACCAGTTATACCTTTGCTATTTTTATCACTTGCAGCCTACTCAACTCTATTTGATGCAAATAATAGAGAAACTTATAGCAATATCTTCAAAGCTTTTTTCCGACTAGGATTTTCTGGAATTGCTTTATTTCTTGCCTATATTGGGAGTACATCTTTTTTTGATGTAGTTGATTCTGTAGCAAATATTTTTTATTACTTGGTTATTTTTATATTTGTAATTGCCTTACAATTAACTATTATTGTTAAGTTTCAGCCAGTTATACAAGCGAAAAATTTCAGGGGAATTAAATGGCTATTTTGGGTTTCTTCAATTTTATTTTTGGGCTATTTTTTGTACAGGAAACATGATTCAATCAGCTTATATGATAATTCAGATTTAACAGTTATAAAAACAATTACGTTCTTGATAATAGTCTGGTTATTGTCATTATTAGTTCTACTAACCTACAATTTTTCTAATTTATCTTTGAGGTCTGAATGGTATACAAAATGCTTAGGTTGGTGGTATTTTATTAACTGTGTCTTGCCAACAATTTTAATATCTATGCCAGAATTTATTTATACCTCAGACTCATATTCAAATACAAATTATTGGTTATTATTTTTTGTTCCTACTCTGACCATCTGGCTAATATTTTTATTATCTGTTTCATTTTTTGATATTCACAATTTTATGATTTGGTTAAAAGCAAAAATTAAAAAGCTATGGATTTACCAATTTTTACATTTTTTTGTGTTGACAATGTTTGTGTTCTTTACCTCCTGTTTAGTATTAAACACAGCAACTATTATCATGTTTTTTATAGACTTACTTGAATATGGCAAACCTGATTTTGATCATTATATTTTTTTATTTTATATCAGTTTCATGATTTTATTCTTAGTTTTTGCATTATTTGCTTTATCCTTGGTTTTGTCGAGAATATTAATATTTACAAAAAACAAAATTGCTGAGACAAAACAGCAATCCTTTCAGCTGCAAAAAATTAAATCTCAATATTCTATATTTCGCGATCTAGCCGTTTCCTTCAGATGTATAAATAGTACCAACTTTGGGCAAGCAAATTTAACAGAAGCTGACTTCAGCCGTGCTGAATTTACAAGTGTCAATTTGTGGAGCGAAGTTGAACTACGCAATCTGGACTCAAGTAAAAGGATTAGAGTGTGCTGCCACCGGTAATACTTATCTGAAATATCCGAAAGTAAGAAATTGGGTTGTTCAAGTAAAGAATGATAAAATAGTAGACGGAGATATTAGAAATGACATTAAGCTCAAAAAACTTTGATTCTCTCAATCTGTATCGGGTGAATTTGTCAGGATTAGACCTGAAAAAAGCTAGCTTTCGTAATGCTAATCTTCACTATGTTGATTTGAGTAATACCAAGCTAGATGGAGCTGACTTTACAGATGCTGATTTAACCAAGACTAATTTGGCAGGAGCGCAACTAAATGAGGTTAATTTCACTGATGCTAATTTATCCCTGGCTAATTTGCAAGGGAGTAAATTGTGTAATGCTATTGTAGAGCGTGCTTGTTTACAAGGTGCCAATCTCAATCAAGCTGATCTGACAAATGCCAACATCTACAATTGGAAAATTAGCAGCTCGACAACCATTGAAGGAATACAGGGAATATCTGATGATGAAATTAAGATTGACGCATCAGAACAGCAATGGAAAAAGATCGACGTTACCCTAAATGAACTCTACCAACTCAAAGGGATGGCTGATCGGGAAACCTGGAATGAACATTTTTTTGAGAAAGCCAAAGATGTTGAACTTCCACCTCATATTTACAATCATCTGTTTGAGAAATACTATGAGAGTCACCTTTTCCGAGAATATCGAATGTTTGAGAAATACTATGAGAGTCACCTTTTCCGAGAATATCGAAATTCCTTCAGGGTTTTCTTGCTGCGTGACTGGCAATTTCTCAAAATAGAACGCTGGCTCGAATCTCTCAACTATTCTATTGCTCACTTAGATATTTTTCCAATTTTGGAGAAGTTAGAAAAACTATCAGTTATTCGTGCTTTATTTCTTCTGATTAATACATTAATTCAAGTTGACTATGAATCTCAGTATCGCACTTGGGAAATTATTAACTCTGATCAAAAAGAAAATGTTTTTGGTGGTACTCATCTAGGATTAGAAAGACTAGCCCAAGAAGGAGACAGTTTGGAGTTGCTAGAAGTATCAAAGGCAGATTTAAGAGGTATTAACCTGCGGAATGCCAGTTTACAAAATGCTAATTTCAGAAAGGCTGACTTGAGTGAGGCTGAATTAAGAAATAGCGATCTAACAGGGGCTGACTTGATTGATGCTGACTTGAGTAATGCGAAATTGACAGGGGCAAAACTGGAAAACGCGAAGCTGGAAGGTGCGCAGTTGGAAGGTGCGGATCTGAAAGGGGTTGACCTCAAAGAGATTAAACTCAAAGGCGTTGTCCTTAAAGGGGCAAAGTTGACAAGGCTTCAACTAAAGGATCTTAAGCGAAAGAAGGCTGACCTGAGTGAGGTTAACCTGAGTAATACTAATCTGAGAAGGGCTAACCTGAGAGGGGATAACCTGAGCGGGGTTAACCTGAGTAATGCTAAACTGGGAAGGGCTGACCTGAGTGGGGCTGACCTGATAGAGGCTAATCTGAGTAATGCTGACCTAAGAGATGTTGACCTGAGTGGGGCTGACCTGATAGAGGCTAAAGGACTGACAGTCGAACAGGTAAAGCGAGCTAAAAATTGGGAATCAGCAACATTCGATTTAAAATTCCAAAAGAAACTAAATAATGCCGAACCTCAGAAAAATCAATGAACTATCTGTTCTACTAAACTGACCTCAAATTACCCAGAAGGCAAAAGTCTGGTAGTCTGGTAGGGTGCGTTAGGCAACGCCGTAACGCACCTTAATTACACATATTTTATGATTAGTGGTGCGTTACACTTCGTTAACGCACCCTACTGGACTGTTGTAGCAGCTCTCCCAAAAGAGCGATCGCCATTCACGCCATAATCAAAGGAGGTAAAAAAATACCCCCTGTATAATCTTTAGCCAATAACTGTTTAATTACTTTTTAAAAGATTTCCGCAGTGAATTGCCAAAGAAAAACAATCCACCAAAAGCAAATAATCCTAAAGTGTTTGTAGGTTCAGGTACTGACTCAACAGTAATCCGTGCAATCTCATAGCCAGGAGTTGTGAAATCACCGTTTGGTGCTGCTGCTAGAATATTACCACCTGGTAAGAAACCGGGATGAAAGGTGACAACTCCATTCTCATCAACGCCTGTGTTAGGAGCAGCTTGGGCAAGGGCAGCAGTATTTGCTGGTATTTCATCATTGACTTCTGTTCCTGCATCCCAAACTCGATCGCCAGTCACAATAAAGTCAGCACCTAAGAAACTGCCATCATCATCAAAAATCTTGATTCCAAAAGGGTTTTCATTAGCAATAAAAGCATCATTACTAGGTAAACCCATTGCTGCATAACTGAAATAACGACTACTATCCAGACTACCATCTAGCTCAAATATCATAGAAGCAGTATCGCCAGAAGTTAGCACTTGAAAAGGGCCTGTAGGTCCTAAAATGGTAGCTTGAGTCTGGCCAGCACCACTGTTAGCAAAAGCAGCAGTAATTGGTGCAGTATTAGCATCTTCGGCTAATGCTTCGAGATATTCAGGGGCAGCTACATCTAAATCAAATGTATCAAAATTACCATTGTGAAAGCCTACCCATAGTGGTGAGAAAAAGAAGCCTTGAGTAGGGGCAATATTTTCTACTGTAACTTTTAATTTTGCTGCTGTTGCTGCGGAACTAATAGTTAGGGTGGAAGTTACCGCTATTGCTGTGGCGATCGCTCCAGGAATATTTAACCAAGTATTACCATTTATATTCATTAGACATCTCCAAATTTATTTGATTATCTCTACTCTCCGTAAAATTTAGGATGAGTGCTTAGGTTTGATATTAAGAACCAGAGATTAAAATTATCTGAATTATATGTGAGTTTTTTCTCTGGATTTTCTGTTGAATTTTCTCACCTTCTTAACTTATAAGAATTCTCCAAAAAAAGTAGGGACGTTATATGTAACGTCCCTATAGGGGGTTTTATCAAAGATTTATATAATTCAGGACTTACGAAAAAATGAAATTATACGCCATCTGTAGGGTTTAACGGCCGTTAAACCCTACTATATATGGTGATTATGCGTAAGTCCTGTAATTTATAGAGATGTCTATTTGCCTGTCCTTATAATCTTTATTTTATAGACACACTCTAGCTTGAATCCTACTGTTTTCCGATTGATATTCTAGAATTTATAGGAATTAAAAACTCTAGTCTGACCATCTTTTTTAAACGCAAACACATCAAAAGATTGTTGGCGATCGCCGATTTCCATACCAGGAGTACCAATAGGCATTCCCGGAACGCTAATTCCAGCAATATTTGGTTTCTGGGAAATTAAACGTTTGAGATCTGCCACCGGAATATGACCCTCGACAAGATAACCAGCAATTTCACTTGTGTGGCAAGATGTCAAATCTGAGGGCAAATTATATTTCTGGCGAATAGTTTGAATTTCTGACTCAGGTTTAACAATATCAGTTACCTGAAAACCATTTTCCTGAATATGTTCCACCCAACCCTCACAGCATCCACAAGTAGGAGTACGGTAGACAGTAATATTAAGTAGTTGCGGTGCTAAGTCTGTTGTAGGTGAACTAGAATTTGCCACAGTCTGAGTTGTTGCACTAAAAGTGGGATTTTCTGGAAAACCAACGAAAGACCAATATGCAGCTCCTAAAACTCCAGCAACTGCAACACCAGCAATTAGAGACTGCATCCAATTAGAGCAAAATTTTTTCATAATCATTACCTCAAATAATCTTTAATACATGTCCAGTTGAATAGTTATCATCTAAGAATAAAAGGGATAAATATCTCAAACCCCTGAGATTGCTATCCGTTCCGGAATGCTCCGCAAACCTTCCACTCCGTTCCAGTCGCAATGACTTTATAATTAGTATTTATCCGGACATAATATTAAGTGCTTTTGTTAATCATAAACTCTCCACTCTACTGGAGAGTCAAGCCTTAATTTCTAAATTTCCCATCATTCCCAAATCTTCATGGTCAAGAATATGACAATGGTAAACAGTCTTTCCAGTAAAATCTCGTAAAGGCATCCGAATTAAAACTGTTTCCCCCGGTCTGACCAACACTACATCTTTCCAAGCACGATAGGGTTCTGCTTTACCATTCCGACTCAAAACTTGAAAAGCATTGGTATGAACATGAAAAGGATGATCCATCATACCTGTATTAATTAATTCCCAATCTTCAACCGTATTAAGCTGAACTTGAGTATCAATTCTTTCTGGTTGATATGGCTGACCATTAAACAAAAATGCCATTCCTTGAGCAGGTATCATGCCGTGATTCATCTGAAAACGACGTATTTTTTGAGGTTCTGGCAATGCTGGAACTGGGATTAATTTTTTTGGCAGCGGTACAGCAGCAACCTGTGTATTATAACTCACCGTTGCTAAAACTTGGGGTTGACTTTCAGGAACATCTCTGCCCATCATACCTCTGCCCATCATACCTCTGCCCATCATACCTCTACCCATCATACCCATACCTACTCGTTCATAAGGCAAATTCAACAAACGATACTTTCGAGGTTCTCGGTTAGCTTGGATTAATACATCTGCACGTTCTCCAGGAGTCAGTAACAGTTCTGACATTTCTACAGGTTCAGCTAATGCGCCTCCGTCAGTAGCAATTAAATAAAATGGGTGTTCTTCAAGAGACAACCGATAAAACCGGGAAGTTGAAGCATTAAGAATTCGTAGTCGTAATAAACCTTGAGCAGGAATGGTAAAGTTAGGGCTAAACTGACCGTTAGCAGTAATCAAATTTCCTTCCCTTCCAGTCATTATTGAGAGTTCCTGGGATGGGAGCATATTCCCTTGTTGGTCTAGGGCAAAATCTTGTAACACTAAAAATTGTTCTGTAGCAGCTTTGACTTCTGGAATTTCATCCAACTCCCCCCGAACAACAAATAATCCCGCCAAACCACCAAATAATTGTTCCGCTACTAAACCATGGAGATGTGGATGATACCAGAAAATTCCAGCAGGATGATTTTCAGGAATTTGGAATTGATATGTGAAGCGATCGCCTGGTGGAATATGAAGAAAGACATTATCAGCGTTTCCAGTAATGGGAATATGCAGACCGTGATAATGAAGATTTGTGGGTTGGGGTAAATTGTTAGTGAAATTAATCCTAATAGTATCTCCTGGTTTTGCTTCTAGTCTAGGTCCGGGAATTTGTCCGTTATAATTTAATACATAAGCTTGTTTATTTCCCAGATTTATTTGATTGTAATTAGCTGTTAAATCAACTTCTAAAATTCCATCTTTGCTCTGATTAATTTGAGGATATGATGAAAAAAATTGTTGATTTTCTTGAGTATTGGCTAAACTACATTGAGCCATTAAAGTAGCGAGGGCGCTACTAGAACTTAGGATTAAAAATTTTCGGCGATTAATTGGTTTCATAATTAATATTGTGGGGAATTTTACATTTGATTTAAAATGTTTTTTCTGCAAACTACAATTATAGCACTAAGCAAATAAGTTAGTAGATATTTATTTTCCCTATTATATGATGTTCGGTTAAATAGTTATTATAATTAAAACTCATAGTAGGGCTTTAGCGCTAACTCTAGGTAGGGCTGAAAGCTATACTACAAACAAAAAATTTATTATAAGTAGACCTCTCTGAAAAAGATATAGATTTTTAGCGCTAGTAGGGAACAGGGAACAGGCGAGATATTTTCACGAAAAAGGCATAAAAAATGATTTTTAATGGTAATTTTTTCTTTCTTTAGCCGATCTAAATAAGAGGTTTATTTATTTTCCGGAGATGTCTAGTGATTATCAGAACATGATATTACCTATTTCCTGACAACTAAAATTTCTTGTCATAACCAAAACTTGAATCTATATATCATTATATTTGACAGTATTTTAATAATCAATAAAATTATTATTAGACGTATTAAAAAAAAGGTAATTTTAAAGTAAATATACTGCCTCTACCAAGTACACTTTGAACAGTAATATTACCGTGATGAAGTTGAGAGATGGCTAATGCAATAGACAAACCTAATCCGGAACCTCCTGTCTGACGAGAGCGATCACTATTCACGCGATAAAATCGGTCAAAAATTCGTTTTTGTTCTGTTTCGGGAATACCAATACCTGTATCTTTGACATGAATTAAAGCAGAATTAAGATGAACTTCTAAAATTATTTTTACCTCACCCTCTGGAGGTGTATAGTTAATAGCATTAACAACTAAATTGGAAACTAAACGATATAGTTGTTCCATATTTCCTATCACTTTCACAGATTGCGAAACCCTAATTTCAGATACAAGTTTGACTTTTGTAGCAACTGCCAAAAATCCAAATTCTTCCGCGATGTCATTAACTAAATCATTCAAACAAATAGGTTCTTGTTTTCTAGGAAATTTCTCCATCCCACTATCCATGCGACAAAGTATCAATAAATCTGCTACCATTTGAGATAAACGTTGATTTTGTCGCCCCATTATTTCTAGAGTTTCCTTAGCTTCTGTCTCAGTTAGTTTTGGCAACATTAAAGTAGATTCAATAGTCGCGCGAATAGCAGCTAAAGGCGTTCGTAACTCGTGAGCAGCATCCGCCGTAAATTGCTGAATTTGCCGATAAGATTGGTAAATAGGGCGCATTGCTTTGCCAGATAACCACCAACTAGCACCAGCGATCGATAAAATTCCTATTGGCAAACCCAAAAGTAAAATATAAGTAACTGTTTTGATATATTTATCAAAATCTTGCAAACTCCTTCCCACCAGAAGATATCCCCACTCCAAGTCATCCTGAGTATGCAGCATTAAAGAGATTTGTCGATAACGTTTGCCATTGAAAGTAATGGTTTGTAGCTGTGGTGTGTTTTGAGTAAGTTGTAGTCCTTTTGGTCGTAACCCTGCTACTGCGATTAAATTGTGGGAGCGATCGAGTAAACGCAAATAATAATTTTCAGTTTCGGGAACTGCCCCTGTCTGGAATTCAGTAAAATTGCAGGAGGTTTCGACTAAACAAAAATTAGGTAAGATGCGAGTTGCTGCAATAGTTATCTGTGCAGGTTGTTCAAGAACAGTTTTTAAACTGTTGTGTATTGTTGTTGCCACTGACTTAAGTTCTCTGTCAATGGTAATTCGGTGAGCGTGGAGAATAGCTTCATAAAATCCTAAACTGCATAAACTCAGGATAACTCCCATTACCATGACATACCAACCAGCTAGGGAAAGGCGGGTTTGTTGAAATAGCTTGTTTTGGTGCATTTTTGAGTGACATACTGCTATGGGCGAGTTAAAAGTCAAAAGTAATTTCTTATTGAGTTAAAGGAATATCAACCTGATAATTTGATGCTAGATGCGTAAGTATTATTTATATTTTGTATCACACAAAATCTAGTATTAACTATTCCCTAAAATTCATAACATTTTCTCTCGCTCCAATATAAGAATTACTATATTAGATTTATTAATACTATATTTTTTACCACTATTCATCAAAATAACTCCTACTTTAGTTCTCAACGAAGTTTTGTGTTATACTATTGCGTATATCAAAATAGATAAAAAATTATGTTTGTTGGCACTACTGAAGCAGCAAGTTTATTAAGTATTTCTACTCAAAGAGTCCGAGTTTTACTTAAAGAAGGTCGAATTCAAGGAGCAAGAAAAATCAATGGTCGTACTTGGGTAATTCCTTTGTATAAAGGAACAATCAAAATTGCGGGCAGAAGCCATGGTCCTGAGCCTCGTTGGTCTTCCCGTAGGCACTGTGGCAAGAATACGATTCATTTCAATCGAAATAATATTGGTATCAATAAAAATAACAAAAATACCGATCTCCATGTAGTTTCTGTGAAACGTGGTTCTAAAACTTTAGCAAAAGGTCACGAAATAGAAATTCACGGTCCTTGTCGGATTGTTTATAAACCCGAAAAACCTCATTCATGCGGAGCGACTGTTTGGATTGAGACTTTGGCAACCGCGACAGTCTTCAATTTTGATGGCACAGTTGAGCGAGTAGATAGTACCTGGATTTGGGAAGAAAACGAAATGTGGAAAATTAATAAGAAAAATATTGATGAGTTGATAAAAGCATCCTAGTCAAAAAGTTAATCTGAATCAGATGCCAGTCTCGTCTTTAGATTCTCACAGATTTATGATTTCTGTGTGAAATTTATTGTGGCAAAATTTGACTAATACCAATTCACTTTAAAGATGTCACAAATAGTTTCAAACTTTAGATGTGAAATAATTTCCTGAAATTGCTGTAGTGTCAAAACTATGAGTCTATAAAATCTTACTTTTAACTTTTAAATTTTGAATGGATGAGTTCCGTAAAACGGAATAAAATACTCTGCTTTACCTTTCAAAACGTAAACCTCAAACCACCGACAAATTTAACCTCATCAACACTTTCTCCCTCTTCTCTAGCAAAGTCGGCAGTACCAGCAAATTTACGTTCCCAGGAAATCCCAATATAAGGTGCAAACCGACGACTAAATTCATAACGCAATCGCATTTCTAATTCAATATCGTTAAAACCCGTACCAATTTCAAATTCTTCCACCTCCTGTGCTGCCACATTAACTTCAAATTCTGGCTGCAATACTAACCGTTGGGTCAGCAATAATTCATACTCTACACTCAAGCGGGCAGAAATATCCCCATCTTCGCTGACAAAAAGGGCAGCATCTACTTCAAAAAAATAGGGAGCTAATCCTTGCAAACCCAACACTACAAAAGCACGTCCGTCAGACTCAGAGCCAAATATTCTGTCGTAACGCACACCAGCTTGCCACTCCCAAAAAGACCAGACTAACTGACTGTAGAGTAGTTGTACTTCCGCATCTCCTTCCCCATCTTCGGTATTAACTTCACCATCAGTTTTTAACCACAACCTTCTGTAGTCGCCACCAACCCAACCATGAGCATCCCAATTAAAACTACTGTCAACATCATTAACGCGATATTCTAACTCTTCAATTAACAATAGCCAAAATATTTGATTATCTTTGATTACTGGAGGCCAATTTTCCTGATTGTACTCATTAGCAATTTCCCAAGTAGGAGTAAGATTATTAGTCGAGCGATCGCTTATCTGTTTTTCTTCTGCCATAACTACTGGTGTATAACTTAAGTAGCTGACAAAACTGACTAAACCTAGTACGGCAGAGTAAAAATTCAATCCTCTTTTCTGTCTCCCCCCTTTCAAAGGAATGACTAAACCTGCTACAGCAGAGTAAAAATTCAATTCTTTTCTGTGTCTCCCCCATTTCAAAGGGGAGTTGGTAGGGATTTTTTTCCCTATCTCTTTCAAAGGGGAGTTAGTAGAGATTTTTTTCCCTATCTCTTTCAAAGGGGAGTTAGTAGAGATTTTTTTCCCTATCTCTTTCAAAGGGGAGTTAGTAGAGATTTTTTTCCCTATTCTGAACTTATGCAAAAATTTCATTATTATGCTTTTTCTACTTTATCAGTTACAGACACAACACGAAACATTCCCACTTTCATGTGATAGAGCAAATGGCAATGAAACGCCCAATTACCAGGTGCATCCACAGTCACATCTACAGACATTCTTTCAGCAGGTTTAACCAGAACAGTATGTTTGCGTGGTTTATAAGCACCTGCTCCATTATCTAGTTCCATCCACATTCCGTGTAAATGAATAGGATGTTCCATCATGGTATCGTTGACAAAGGTAAGTCGTAGTCGTTCGCCGTTATAAAATTGAATTGGTTCCTTTGCTTCTGAATATTTCTTGCCATCAAACGACCACATATACCGTTCCATATTTCCAGTGAGATGTAGTTCTATTTCTCGTTCGGCTTTTCTTTGGTCTTCACGAGGTTTCAGACTGCGTAAGTCGGTGTATAACAGAACGCGAGTACCTGTGTTTTCCAATCCAATACCTGGTTCGTGGAGCCTACTTTTCGACATCATAGCTACCCCCGCACTACCTGAACCATGATGATCTGGGCTGTGCATTACTGGTTCTTGATGAGGTATTGTTTCTATTTTGGTTGAATGATCCATTCCACTTGTATGCTGAGAGTGCTCCATTCCACTTGTATGCTGAGAATGCTCCATCCCACTATTATGCTGAGAATGCTCCATCCCACTATTATGCTGAGAATGCTCCATTCCACTGTTATGCTGAGAATGCTCCATTCCACTGTTATGTTGAGAATGCTCCATCCCACTTGTATGCTGAGAATGATTCATCCCACCATTATGCTGAGAATGATTCATCTCATTCATATTTGGAGAATGTGCAGAATGATCCATGCCATGATCGTGACCCATATCCGCCATAGTTCTTAGAGGGCGTTTTCTGCGTTCCGGCAAAGGCGCAGTCATACCCAGACGAGGTGTAAGAGTTCCACGAGCATAACCACTTCTATCCATTGTTTCCGCAAAAATAGTATAAGCAGTCTCCTCTTCAGGTTCAACAATTACATCATAAGTCTCAGCAATAGCAATCCGAAATTCATCCACAGGTACGGGTTGAACATTTTGACCGTCTGCTTGTACTACGGTCATTTTCAGTCCGGGAATTCTCACATCAAAAAAAGTCATTGCTGAAGCATTAATAAAACGCAGTCTGACTTTTTCACCAGGCTTAAATATGCCACTCCAATTAGACTCTGGTGCCATGCCATTCATTAGATATGTATAGGTTGCACCTGTAATATCAGCAATATCAGTGGGGTCCATCCGCATTCTGCGCCAATCAATATCATCAAATAAATGTCCCACTGTTCGCCGTTGATAATTATAGTAAGTGCTTTTCTTTTTCAAATTGGCAAGTACCTGATGGGGGTTTTCAAAAGTCCAGTCAGAGAGCAATATTGCATATTCCCGGTCGTATTCAATCGGTTCGGGTTCTGCTGGATCGATAATCATTGCTCCGAAATGACCGAGTTGTTCTTGCAACCCACTATGACTGTGATACCAATAAGTACCACTCTGGTTTACAGCGAAACGATAGGTAAAAGTTTCTCCTGGTTTAATGCCAGCAAAACTTAGTCCGGGAACACCATCCATTTCTGGTGGGAGAATAATTCCATGCCAATGAATTGAGGTATCTGTTTTGAGATTGTTTTTGACTTGAATAGTGGCTGTTTGACCTTCCCGCAAACGAATTAATGGTCCTGGAATTGAACCGTTAACTGTCATGGCAGTAGCTTTTCGCTCTCCTATTTTGAGTTTGGTTTCCTGAATTTGGAGGTTAATTAAATCAGGATATTTACTGCCATTTTCAGGCTCACTTGCAGCAATAATTTGTCTGCTATAAGAAGGTAAAATATTGTCTATGGCTGTGACTATACCTACCCCAGCAGTGAAACCTAAGAAGTTTCGTCTAGTAAGTGGGTTGATTTTCATAGTTTTAGTTAACTTTTGGCTCAATTTGTAGTTAAAAAAAATTATGGTTAATGTTGATTTTTGAATTGATAGGACATATTGATATTTTTTCCAAATCAAACTAATTTTTTTTACTAAATGCTAGTTTGCCTTAAGAATATGAAATTGGGATGAAATATCAACTAGATTTTTTTTGAATTTTAGTAGTTATAATCTCTGAATGAAGAAAGAGAGTATTTCAAAAATTTATTAATGGTGGCTTATGGTGCAATTCAAAATTTATTGGTATATCTCTAAAATTAATTCCGCACCTAACCGACCCTACTAGACTGACACAACTAATTTTCTGTAGGGCGGGTTTATGTAAATCTTAGAGTAAACATTAAAATTCTAGCTAAAACCCGTCCCTACTATTGTGCTATTTTAGCTATGTCAGTCCACTACAAAATAGAAGATTTTATGAACGGTACAGGTAAAAGATAATTATTAAGAATTTTAGATTGACATTTCATCCTAATTTCATAAATGCCATGTATGCTAAGTATTGATTGTCTAAAAGCTCAGTAAATTTCAAATGTTTGATGATAAAACCTGACAAAATTGGGTTTATTACTGAAGAACAATCAGGTTTTTCTTCAAAATATTAGAAATAGTCTCTAATAGGAGTAGAAAACATAATGCACACTATATCTTTCCTTGCTCATGCCCCAGAATTTCATGTACCTAATAAAAATGATGATTCAAAAGCAGAAGTAAAACCAGGAGAAAATAATTCTGTTGATCAAAAACCAGAAAATCAAATACAACAAATATCTTCCCCAAAGCTGGAAACTCAACTAGAAGGTAATTCTATTGATCAAAAACCAGAAAATCAAATACAACAAATATCTTCCCCAAAGGTGGAAACTCAAGTAGAAACAGTTGTAGAGCAAAAAGTCATCAATTCAGTTGATTTACCTCAAACAAATATTTTTATGCCACAGCCTGGAGAAATTATTTTTTTTCTGTTATTAATTATGCCTTTTTTACTATTTTCAATGAAGCGGTATATATTTAGATGAAGTTATAGAGTGGTAAGCAAAAAAATATTAATCTGCCAGTATTTTTGATTATACTAATTGCCAAAAAAACGCTCTAAATTAACCTATATTATATGGTCTTTGGAGACCAAAGCGCCTATAGGCTACTCTAACTTTCATAACTGGAGATGCAACTGGATAAAATTGCTATTATTCTTGTTTGATTCACTCGATTATTTCTGATATAAAATCATATCATGTCCGCTTGTATCGTTTGTGTAAAAGTTGGGGAAATATTTACACCATATTTAAGGTTTTTCCTTTTCTTCTTCCTTCTTCCTTCTTCCTTCTTCCTTCTTCCTTACCTTCTCTATACAATGTCGATGCTACCGGACATGATATCAACCATAAATAAGACTTAAACTATGAAAATTAATAAAGTCAGACTGCGCCAAATTCACTATTGGTTTGCACCAATAATGTTATTTCCTGTACTACTTACTTTAATTACAGGTTCTCTATTTCAAATATCAGTTATTACTGGTCAAGCTAATGATTTTATTTGGCTATTGGAATGGCATAGAGGCAAGTTTGGGAGAATTAATTTAGAGATGATTTATCCATTTTTAAATGCCTTTGGAATGTTAATGTTAGCAGTGACAGGAATTATTATGTGGTTCCAAACTCGCCGACAATATAAGAGATAATCAAAACAAGCTATTTGCTCAATTTTTAGGTTTATAAAGATATACACAAAAACTATCAAATTATTTTTGAGATTTATTGTATATTATTCCCCATCGGTAAAAAATAGATTATTCCTATTTATCCACAGGATTAAAGCGATAACCTAAACCATAAACTGTTTCAATTAAATCTCCACATCCACTTGCCCCTAATTTACGTCTTAATAATCTAATTTGAGCAGCAACAACATTACTTATTGGTTCTGCATCTAATTCCCAAAGTTGAGCTAAAATTTGGTCTCGACTAAGAATTTGGTGAGGATGTCGGAGAAAATATTCTAGCAAGACAAATTCTTTATGAGTCAGATTAATTACTTCTCGATCCTGATTTTTATTAATGAAACAAATAGTATTAGTACCATAGTCTAGAATTAGATTTCCTACTTGTAATTGTTGAGGTTGAATTTCAGGCGATCGCCTTTGTAAAGCTCTGAGTCTAGCTAATAGTTCTGGCATTCCAAAAGGCTTAACTAAATAATCATCTGCTCCTGCATCTAATCCCATTACTTTATCTGCCATACTATCTTTTGCTGTTAACATCAAAACGGGTAAAGCACTATTTTTTTGTCGCAAAAATTTGACTAATTCTAACCCTGATAAACCAGGTAGCAACCAGTCAACAATAGCAAGGCGATATAAGGTCAATTGACTTTCTAAATATTCCCATGCTATTGCGCCATCAACCGCCCAATCAACCACATAGGATTCTTGATGGAGAACCCGTTTAATTGCTACTCCTAAATCTGGTTCATCTTCGACTAATAAAACTCGCATAATCAGATTAGTTTATTAATTAATACTATTTTCAAAAAAGGCAGTTACATCATAATTTTTGATTGATTCCTACAAGGAAAAAATATAAATTCCATAAATTCTGGAAATCAAACCTTTTTTCTTCTTTTTGATTATGTTTTTCTTCCCCCTGTTCCCTGTTCCCTGTTCCCTGTTCCCTATTCCCTGTGTCATGACTGTAGCAATATTTTATGAAATTAGTATAATTAATAATGGATAGTGGATAATCAAAACTATCTCTAATTATCAATTATCCATTGGTAATGAGATGCTTTAAACCTTTGAAGATGAATTATCAATTATCAATTATCCATTGGTAACTTTATACCCGCCATTCATTATTAGCTTTAAGGCAAATCAAATTCAATAATATTTGCTATTAATTTCCAACAAGGAGCTTCACCTTCCCAATTTTCAGGAGCATAAGGCATACTCAGACTGATAGTTACTAAAAGATTATTTGCAGTTGGAAAATATCCATTTTCTAAGTCTTTCATAAATTCTGGATCGGTAATTTTTGCATTATTTAAAAGCAAATAACCATGATTACTTTTTATACTACCTCGAAATTTTCCTCTTTTATCTTGAACAAAAGAAAAGTTATGCTTTTTAACTTTAACAATTTCAATTGTTCGACGTCGTTCAAAGGGAACTCTTTTTAGATAAGAAGGATAAATATATTTACGATAATTATGTAGGATATAGTCTGAATTATTACAGTATGGAAATATATCTTCAACTTTAGCTTTGCCTAAACATTTCCATTTACCTTTTAATACAGAAAAGTTTTCACTTTCAAAACCAAAATCATTTCCTTTATTATCAAGAGGAATTTCCAGAATATCAAGAGGTTTTGGCTCTCCACCTTCCACAAGTCTAATTCTTAAAGGTACTCTTCCATCTTCAGGAAATTGGCGATCGCATACCGGACGAACCCATTTTTCTGTATCTAAATCAATTCCTGCTATAGAACGCTCATTTAGTTTGTAGGAATTAGCCAAACAAATTATCTTTTTTAGAGATGACATACTTTAATATTTCCCCATTGTTGATTGAGATATTCAGCGACTAAACGACGATGACAATAATGTGGTTTAGCTTCACTACAAAGCAAACAACTTCCATCTAAAAGTTCAGGTGAAACTTTTTTTTCGATTTCTCTTTCAGTAATCAGGTTATTAAATTTTTGTTCATAATCATCCCAAGTAATTCTCTTTTTTTTATAATCATCTAAAAGTTCTTTAGTTGGTGCTAAATCTAGGATATGAATATATCCAATATTGCAAATCACTTTAAGAAAATATTCTAAGTCTTTCTTTTTGGCAAATCCGGCAAGTTGAGAAACATTATTGACTCTTGTATAAATAACACATTTGACTTTTGATTGGGTTAAATTCTCAAAAAAGTCTTGAGCGGTTTTTTTGGTAAATCCAATTGTAAAAAGTTCAATAGTTTTTGTCATTTTACTTATCCCGATATACAGCACTTCCTGTTCCCCGTGAGGTACAAAGCTAACAAGCAAGATGCTTGTGTTACAAAAATTTTATACATCATTAGTCGGAAATACGCTCTAACAATATAGCAATCCTAAATAGGTTGTAAAAATCCCAAAAAATAGAAATAGACTCCAGAAATCTTACCATGTACCTATTACCTATTTCCTATTCTCAAAAAGTGGCAATATTTTTGCAACAAATACTATAGCGTTTTTATTTGAGATGCGGAAACCGAGTCTTCTTAAAAAGGGAATAGGTTTGGAGGCCCTAGGAATGGTAAAGAGTGAAAATTTATATCAAATTGTGAAAAACACAAGGTAATGGGTACTCAATACAGAATTTTTTGGTTAGAAAAAACTGGCTCTAGATTTACATCTCATTTGAAAATGCTATATAGGATTTCTATATCAGACATTATTTTTTGTTGACATACGCAATTTTATCCCCTTGAATTTTGTAAGCTTTTTCAAGTATTGTATATTCAGAATCGTTAGTGGATTCCGTAACATTTTGACTGAAGCTTTTAGTATCAAAAAGACTTAATTGTAAAAATGACTGGGGTTTTTCCACAAGATTATTAATTTCTAGCAGTCTTTGTTCAAGATCGGAGTGATTCTCTAATTCACCATTTTTCAGAATATGGTTAATATCTAAGCCTTGATTTTTTAAATGTCGGCTCACTAAAATAGCACGATGACAAGTAATTGGATCTTGTTCAGAACACATCAAAGCAATATTATAATTTTCCAAACTTTGATAAACTATTTCTAAACCTTTTTGAAATTCATCTGTCTTAGCTATTAACTCGTACAAAGCTTTGCCATTAACGTAACAACTTAAATTATTAGTTCTTGCACCTAATTCTTTTCCTAAAAAAATGTATGAAATATTGGTTTCCTGTAGATATTGCTGAATATTTTTTTGACTAAAATGAGGTAAATATTTACTATAAGGAGAGGAGCGAACATCTGCGACTGCTGTTATTTGATGTTTTTGTAAGAGACTTAAAAAAGATTCTATGGAGTGATTAGAATGACCAATAGTAAATAATTTTATCATTGCTCATTTTATAAATTTTATATATTTTATCGCTAATTATACCTTGATTCCCTGATTAAGTCAATTACGGTTTTTCTTGAGGTAATTATCCATTATCAATTAATGAACTACCAAGTCTAATCAAGATGTCATCAACGATAAGTTTACTGAAATTATTTACCAAATCTTTAAGCTAAATTCAGTAATAGTTCTGATGCGGATTGATCGATAATCATTCATAATTAAAATGAAATCACAGAAAAAGATTAGTTGAAAGTAATTTACTAATCAATGCTAACTTGAATAAAATAAGGATTAAGCTATACATAATGGAAAATTATCGCAAGACTAACAATAATAAGAATGTAAATATTGAAGATTTACTTCAGGGAAACTCTTCTGATTCTAATAGCAATAATAAATTAAGTATTCGCAATTTAAAAATTCAGGATACAGATGCAGATAGCTATTACCATCACAAACGTTATGATTTTTGGAGTTTATTTGACGAGAATATTACCTTTAGAAATTGGTAGTGTTCAATAATTAATAATTAATAATATTATGTCCGCTAGCATCGGTATTGTATAGCAAAGGTAGGGAAAACTTAACAGGGAACAGGGAACAGGTAGCAAGGCTTAATATCAAGAAAAAAACTTAAATTTCCTGTAGATATTTACGCTTGAGTTTACACAAACGATATAAACGAACATGATATAATTACCAAAAATCCAGGTTCAAAACCTCCCTTTTAATGGAGAGGCTTTATACCTTAATTTTTCGGTAATTGAAGGTAGGTATGCGATTGGCAAGAGGAAGGATTAATAATCAATCCTCCACCCTCTTATTTTGACTATTTGTTTACCTAATCATTATCCGCGTGTTCAAATTCATAAACATAAAACAGTCTACTCAACTGTTGTAACTTATATCCGCCGAAAGCAAATAAAGCGGCACCCCCAACTGCAAACCAAAATCCTAATGGGGGAACTGCTAAACCAGAAACCGATGTTACCGTTTCAATTATTGCTCCTGTTGCTGCTTGAATAGCGATCGCTCGTGCGTCAATAATTATCCCTAAACACAGACACAATCCCGCCACAACATAAGTCAAAATCTTTAAGCGATTAATATTTTTCAGTGCATCCTGACAAACTCGACAATCTTTTGTGTGAGTCTCCCACACATCAAACAGTTTCCGCTTGTCATATTCTGGTGGTGGTAATTCAGGATTACATTCTGCTGCCCAAGGTATACCCCCTCCTGCGCGTTTCTCCAACCACTTCCGAAAGGTAATCACCATTTTATCTTGGGGATTAGGTGTATAAACTAGATCCAAATATTTTCCTTCCTGTCGGTTTGCTATAATTTTCTCCTGGTAGTGCAGAAACACAAGGTCTTGATGTGTAAACAAGGGTGTTATTATATGACGTAACCAAGCAATAGGCAAACTAAAGAATACCAAATCTTTTGGTCGCTTTCCTTGTTCATTCTTGACTAACACCTGGCACGTCATACCACGACAGTAACCAGGGCGAGTTGGAATAATATACAATGCCACAATAGATTTTCCGCCATTCTCCAATTCAGAATAACTTCTCACATGACAAGGTGGTTGAAAATCTATACCCCTTTGTTTGAAACCTGTTGCAGTTGGTGTAATTGCAAAGGAGAAACCTTCCTGGGTAGAAATCTTCCTTACCGGAATCATGTCGTAATATTTGGCATCTGTGTACCTGCTACCCAGAAATCCGTGATGTGAAACGGGAGCATGAGCTGGGTCTGTGACATTTTCAATGAAGAAATCCCAACCGTAAGGATATTCACGGGTATTCCAACCTAGCTTCACAACTTTGTCTGATGGATTTTCTAATTCCGGAATCACCCTTGGTTCGCGTAACTGACTTTCTGCTTGAGCTTGTTCCCCTGACTCTGGCCACACCCAAAGTAAACCTTGACGTTCCTGAGTAGGATACACAACTGCACAAGATTTACTGTTAGCACAATTTTTGGCTTCAGTTTCTTTATCTTTAGACTGAGGAATACTGACACACTTTCCCTCAGAGTTAAAACGCCAAGCATGGTATGCACACATTAGAGTGCCATCAGACTCTACCCTACCTTCGGAAAGAGGAACAAGTCGGTGAGGGCAAACGTCTTCAAAGCAAGACCATTTTCCAGTATTATTCCGCCACAGAACTAAATTTTTCCCTAGTAACTGGAATGGATATGGCCGAGATGTGTCAGTGTGGTCTATCACTGCCACTGGATACCATTGTTTTGTCCACTGGAATGTTTCTGTTTCTGTTGTTTCTTGAATGTCTTGTTCAATAATTTTCTCTGTTACCATGGTTAGTCCTTATTTAAGTCAAAATTTAAAAATCAAAAGTTAAAAGTAAGAAAATTCCATCAAATTTACTTGCTCTCAACTGTCTTGATTAGTCGGATAAATTTACATTTATTTATAATAACTTAATTATCAAAAAATTTCAGGTAAGTGGTGTGGGTATATTACCTATCAGCAGTTTTAGTATCTTATGTAAAAAGTGTTATAATTTTGATTTTAGCTGATTGTTCATAGCTAAATGCTTAAAGTTGTATACAAGTAGAAAAATTCAGAATATGGGAGGAAATCAATTTCGATTTAAGCAGTTTACTATCCTACAAGATAAATGTGCAATGAAAGTTGGCACTGATGGTACTTTATTGGGAGCATGGGTAGATGTTTCTGGAGCAGAAAAAATTTTGGATATTGGTACGGGTACTGGTTTAATTGCTTTAATGTTGGCACAGCGTTCATCTGCTAATATTGATGCTGTAGAAATTGACATAAATTCATCTATTCAAGCTAGGGAAAATGTAGAGCGATCGCCTTGGTCAAACAGAATTATAATTGCCAACTATTCAATCCAAGAATATACAAATTTTTGCCAAAAACGTTATGATTTAATAGTCTCAAATCCACCTTTTTTTGAAAATGCTTTGAAAGCTGCCAATCATTCTAGAACAGTTGCCAGACATACGGACTTTCTTTCACAAGCTGATTTATTAGAAATAGCAGTTAAATTGTTGTCTGAAACAGGAAAATTAGCTGTAATTTATCCAGTAGAACAGGCTGAAAATTTTCAGGAAAAAGCTGAATACTTTGGATTATTTTGTCAGAGAAAACTCTATGTTAAATCTATGCCAGAAATTCCCACAAAACGAATTTTGATGGAACTAAGCAAAAATAAATTACCATTACAAGAAAATACTCTGACTATTGAAGCAAAACAATATATATATACGTCAGAGTTTATTAGTCTAATTAAAGACTTTTACTTAAAATATTAAAGTAAGCATTCACTTGGGTTGGGAGACCAAACCCCTACGATTATTTAAAATATTAAAGTAAGCATTAACTTGGGTTGGGAAACCAAACCCCTACGATTACTTAAAATATTAACGTAACAATTCACTTGGGTTGGGAAACCAAACCCCTACGATTACTTAAAATATTAACGTAAGAATTCAGCCAAAAATACTGATAATTGATAACTGATAACTGAAATGACTGAACCACTAGAAACAGAACTATATTTAAGTTCAGAAAAAGATGAACTATTTGAAAAAGGTCCCTGGCCGAAACCTTTTGCTTTTAATGCCGAAGTAGTCAAAGTTTTCGATAATATGGTATCCCGTTCGGTGCCTCTATATCGAGAAGTTATCGCTGGGGCAGTGCATTGGACGCGAGCATATTATCAATCAAAAACACGGATTATTGATGTAGGTTGTTCTACTGGTACATTCCTAGAATTATTAGGTCGATTTTTGAAACAACCAGCAATTTTAGTGGGAATTGATAATTCTCCAGATATGCTGGATAAAGCTAGAGAAAAATTAGCTCAAGTAGAACAAATTCATCAGATAGAATTAATTTGTGAAAGTGCTGAAAATTGTTCTTTTGAAAATAGTAGTGTAGTTGTAATGAACTATACCTTACAATTTTTATCTCTCCCTCAAAGACAAAAATTATTACTAGCAATTTATCAAGGTTTAGTGCCTGGTGGATTACTATTTATGAGTGAAAAAATTCGGTCTTGCTGTCCTCAATTTCAAGAAACAATTACTCGGCATTATGAAGCTTTTAAAACTAAAAATGGTTATGCTCAAAATGAAATAGAACGAAAAAAAGAAGCGCTGGAAAATGTATTGATTCCACTGAATGAAGCGGAACAATTACAAATGTTAAAGCAGAGCGGTTTTCAATATATAGAATCATTAATTAAATTGCATAATTTTGTCTCATTTGTGGCGTTAAAATCTGATTGAATTAAAAATTAGGGGGTGATATAGAATCCGGTTCAGCAATTAACAATGAACAATTAATAATTAATAATTACCCCTTTTTGAAAGAAGGGGATTGGCTAAAATAATTTTTTTTGGTTTATCCCCTTTCAAGGGGAGGCTTTAAACCTTAATTGTTGAATGAATAATTAATTATTTACTATCAACTCTTAATTATTAATTATTAACTATTAATTATTAATTATTCGGTAATTAGTTATCGTATTGCTGAGGAGTCAGGAGTCGTAGGGGCGATTTCCGTTCCGGAATACTTTCCTTCGGAATGCTCTGCAAACGTAAACGCGTAATTAGGAGCATTCCGTAGAAAATCGCCCGTACAAGAGTTAGGAGTTAGGAGAAAGAAAGAATTTGAATAGCATGAATTTAAAAATTCCTATTCAATAAAATATCTGTATTAAAAGGCAGTAATTTTGCGATTACTGTATAACCGGATTTTATATCAGTGTTAAAATTAATAATGCTCATATTATTCATAAAATTGTGAGGTTCTCTAATGTTGACTCTTTATCACGCCCCTGTATCTCCTAACTCTCGTCGCGTCTGGGTGACATTATTAGAAAAAAGACTTGAATTTGAACTGGTAGAAGTAAAACTCAGTGGAGAACAATTTAAACCTGATTTTTTGGCAATTAACCCTTTTCACCACATTCCTGCTTTAGTAGATGATGGTTTTAATGTAGTCGAATCTTTGGCAATTCTTGACTATTTAGAAGCAAAATATCCTACTCCTAATATGCTACCTAAAGATGTTAAAGACCTAACAATTGTACGGATGGTACAAATGGTAAGTGTTAATGAATTGTTGCCCTCTATTGGTCCACTGCTGCCACGAATTTTAGATTTACCTGGAGAAGACCCTGAAAAAGTTAATAAAGCAGAGGAAAAAATTACAACAGTCCTAACATTTTTTGAGAATTTATTAGGCGATCGCCCTTATTTTGGGAGCAATAATATTACTTTAGCTGATGTTGTTTCTGGAACAATAATTCCTATATTGTTGAGAGGAGGTATTTCTTTAGATAAATATCCTAAAATTAATGCTTGGTGTAGTCGTTTAATAGGACGTCCAGCATGGCAAAATTCTGAGGCAACAGAAGAAGCATTTGCCGAATTTAGATCTAATATGTTAGCCCGAATGCAAAAACAATAAAATTACTTTTCCCTCTTTCATTATTACTAAAGAAGGGGGGTTATTTCAGTTATCAGTTATCAGTAATTTTTCGGTAAGGTAGTAGAGATAAGTAATAAAATGATTAAAGAGATAATTTTATGCTGGAGATAAGTCATTTTTTAGGAATTTTACTATGTCTTATAATGGCCATTTACCTTCTGATTTTTAGGTTAGTTATAATCAAAAAAAATCCATCATTTATCTAGAAAATATCTCTATTATTTAAGGGATATTAACCCCTATAATTCTTGGTTTAGTCATCGAATGGGCAGCATTCATATTCTTTGTAGCTTGCTCTATTTGACACCTATTACATTTTCATTGAAAGTTCAAGATTTAATGAGGGAAAACTAAGAGAAAAGCAATTCTTTCTTAACCACTATGTCAAATCATCAGCTTTCTGTATTTCAGTCTGGTATTCGAGACAACTGTGAGCGGGGTACAGTTGGAGATTTTCTCCAAGATAAGATTGAAATAAACTCTAAATTATCTATTATCTCTGCTTATTTTACGATTTATGCGTTTGAAGCTTTAAAACAGAAATTATGGTCTATTGATAACTTAAATTTTCTGTTTGGAGAACCTCGGTTTATTCAAAATATCGGCAGTGAGACTAATCCAAAATCTTTTAAAATTGAAGACACTGGCATTCAACTAAGTAGTAGATTAAAACAGAGTAAATTAGCTAAGGAATGTGAAGAGTGGATAGATAAAAAAGTCAATATTCGTTCTATCAGACAAAGTAATTTACTTCATGGTAAAATGTATCACATTGATCATAATGGGGTAAAAACTGCCATTTTAGGTAGCTCTAATTTTACCTTAAAGGGATTAGGACTAGCTGAGGGAAATAGTAATATTGAATTAAATTTAATTGTTGATAGTGACAGGGATAGACAAGATTTAAAATTATGGTTTGAAGAGTTATGGAATAATAAAAGCCTGGTACAAGATGTCAAGAATGAAGTAATTAGTTATCTCAATCAACTTTATCAGGATAATGCTCCTGAGTTGATTTATTATAAAACACTGTATCATTTATTTAAACGATTTTTAGACCAACAAGCAGCTAGTGACTTATTAACTAAACAACGCCACTTAACTGATACAAAGATTTGGAATTTATTATTTGATTTTCAGAAAGATGGAGTTAAAGCTGCGATTAATAAAATCATGGAATATAATGGCTGTATTATTGCTGATAGTGTGGGTTTAGGAAAAACTTTTGAAGCTTTAGCTATTATTAAATATTTTGAGTTATTAAATTATAAAGTTTTGGTTTTATGTCCTAATAAATTAAGAAGTAATTGGACAGTTTACCATGCTGCTAATAATAGTGAATTAAATATTTTGCTTGAGGATAGATTTCATTACACCGTATTATCTCATACTGATTTAAGTCGAGAAACTGGATATTCAGGAGATATTAATTTAGAAATATTGAATTGGGGTAATTATGATTTAGTGGTGATTGATGAATCTCATAATTTTCGGAATAATACTAAAGGAAAACGAGATAAAGATGGAAATATTATCAAAAAAAGTCGCTATGAAAGGTTGATGGAAGATGTTATTAAAAAAGGAGTTCCTACGAAAGTATTACTATTATCAGCAACTCCTGTGAATACAGATTTAAAGGATTTAAGAAATCAGATTAATTTTATTGTGGAAGGTAAAGATAGTGCTTTCAGTGAAACATTAGGGATTAATAGTATTAAGCAAACTTTGGCGATCGCTCAAAAAGAATTTACTTTATGGGCGAAGAAAAAACAACACTATAGTGATGAGTTATTAGAAAAATTAAATTCTAGCTTTTTTACGTTATTGGATGGATTGACAATTGCTCGTTCTCGTAAACATATTCAAAAGTATTATCAAGAAGTTATTGAAGAATTAGGCGGTTTCCCAGAGAGACTAAAATCTATTTCTTTATTTTCTCATATTGATTTAGAAGGTGATTTCTTAGATTATGATGATATTAATAGGCAAATTTCTGATTATCAATTATCTTTGTTTAAACCATCTAATTATGTTTTAGAAGAATATCAAAATTTGTATGAAGGGGAAGTTATCCAAAAGAATTTTACTCAAAGTAATCGAGAAAATTACTTAATTGGAATGATGAAGGTTAATTTTATCAAAAGGTTGGAAAGTTCAGTTTATTCTTTTAGGATTACTTTGGAGAGAACGATAGAAAAGATTGAATATTTAGAGGCAAAAATTAAATCAGTAATCCACCCATCTTTAGTGGATGAAAAGTCAGTAACTCACCCATCTTTAGTGGATGAAAAGTCAGTAACCCACCCATCTTGGGTGGATGACAAGCTAGAAGCTTGTGTTACTGAGGATGACAAGCTGGAAGCTTGTGTTACCGAGGTGGATGATGAGGATGTGGATGGAGACGAAGAGTTACAAGCTACTTTTGAAGTAGGAAAACATTTAAAATATCAATTAAAACATTTAGATGTTGACAGATGGTTAGTCGATCTAGAAAGAGATAGAAAACAACTTTATAACTTATATATTAAAGCAAAAGATGTAAATATCTGTAGAGATGCTAAGTTAGCTGAGTTAAAAAAAATTATTCAGTCTAAAGTAACTAATCCGACTTTTAATAAAGAAGGAAAAGAGAATAAAAAAATTATCATCTTTACCGCATTTGCTGATACAGCTAAATATTTATATGATGCTTTGCAAAAGTGGGTGACAACCGAATTAAAAATTCATATAGCTTTAGTCACAGGTGGTAATAAAGGCAATAAAACCACCTTGGGAAGTAGCAGTTTTGAAGAGATTTTAACTAACTTTTCTCCTAAGTCTAAGAAACGAGAAATAATGTCTTCCTTACCCCAAGATAATCAAATAGATTTATTAATTGCTACTGACTGTATTTCTGAAGGTCAAAACTTACAAGATTGCGATTATTTAGTTAATTATGATATTCATTGGAATCCTGTCAGAATTATTCAAAGATTCGGACGTATTGATAGAATTGGCAGTCTTAATCATACCGTTCAATTAGTTAATTTTTGGCCGACAGAAGACTTGAATAACTATATTAATCTCAAAAATAGAGTTGAAGCGAGAATGGCATTAGTTGATATTACAGCCACCGGAGAAGATAATCTTTTAAATGTAGATGAACTACCCGATTTATTAACCAAAGAAATGAGTTATCGAGATGAACAGTTACTACGCTTGAAAGATGAAGTATTAGATATTGAAGATTTTAATGAATCAATTTCTTTGACAGAATTTACCTTGAATGATTTTCGTATAGACTTACTTAATTATTTAGATAAAAATCGACAAATTTTAGAAAATACTCCGTTAGGATTATATGGTATTGTTCCTAGTCATAAAGACTATGATGTAATTAAACCTGGTATTATTTTCTGTCTTCAACAAATATATTCCTCTCTTTCACAAGCAGCGGTTAAAGAAAAATTAAAAAATGAACAAGTTAACCCTCTACAACCTTATTTTTTAGTTTATATAAGGGATGATGGAAATATTCGTTATACCTTTGCTCAACCTAAACAAATTTTAGAAATATATCGTCTTTTATGTGCAGGGAAAACTAAACCATATAAAGATTTATGTCAATTATTTGACCGCCGTACCAATCATGGTTCTAATATGAGTAAAGAGAACGATTTATTAGATAAAGCAGTTGATTCTATTACCCGCATATTTACTAACCGTGTCACTAAAAATATTTTTAAGTCAGGAAAAAGAGGTATCATTCCTTTAAAAGAACAACAAGTGACCAAAAGTACAGACTTTCAACTGATAACCTGGTTAATTATTGAAGATGACTCAAAAAAACCTTAAATCTGATATTGAAAAAGCTTTAAAAGAATTTAGTCAAGTTTCTAACGCTGATGGAATTAAGCATCTATTTGAAACTTTAGGTTACTCAACTCAACGGGAATTTTTATTAGATATTCAAACCCCTGATGAGGTAGTACAAGAATTTGGGTGGGATAATTTTAGTCAAGATAAAGGATTATTAAAAGAGTGGAAGTCGGTCGATTATTTCTTTCAGGTGACGGAAGAAGAAATTACTCAAAATGAACAGTTAGGATTATTTCAACCTTCTTTTGAAAAGGATTATTTAAAGTCATATATTTTTCTGGGATTAACTTTACAAAATCCTGATTATTCTCGGAGTAAAATGGCAACTATCACCCGTGAAATAAACCGTCAATCTGATATTCCCATTATGATTTTATTTCGTTATGGGAATTATATTACCTTATCTATAATTAATCGTCGTCCTAATAAGTTAGATAGGGATAAAGATGTCTTAGAAAAGATTACTTTAATCAAAGACATTAATATAAATTCTCCCCATCGAGCGCATCTTGAAATTTTAGCAGATTTATCCTTCATCTCTCTGAAATATGTTCAGAATTTTGACGAATTACATACAGCTTGGCAAAAAGTTCTAGATACATCAGAACTCAATAAAAAATTCTTTAAGGAGGTATCTAATTGGTATTTATGGGCGACTCAAATGGTGACTTTTCCTGATGGAGCAGAAGCAGATGAATCTATTCGTAATGCTACCAGTATTATTCGTTTAATTACTCGCCTGATTTTTGTTTGGTTTTTAAAAGAAAAGAGGTTAGTTCCTGATGATTTATTTAATGAAGGTAAGCTGCAAAGGTTACTAAAATCTTTGGAATTAGAGGAAACAACTTATTATAAAGCTATCTTACAAAATCTCTTTTTTGCTACTCTAAATACCGAAATGAACCATCCCCCTAAATCCCCCTTAGAAAAGGGGAATGTGAGGAATAACCGAAAGTTTAGAGGACAAACTAAACAAAAGGGAGGAATAGATCAAAATTATGGAGTAGCTAATGTTTATCGTTACCAAGATTATTTTATTAATTCTGATGATTTTTTAGAATTATGTCACGATATTCCTTTTCTTAATGGGGGTTTATTTGAGTGTTTAGATAGAGATAAAGAGAAAGATGATTCCTCTAAAACGTCTCAAAAAGGCAAAGAGAAAACAAAAATTAGAATTGATGGGTTTTCTGATAGGGATGATAATGTTTTAAATGTTCCTAATTTTCTCTTTTTTGGAAAAGTCAGAGACGTTGATTTAAACAAAGCCTATGGAACTAAAAATAAAAAGTATCAAGTTCAGGGATTAATTAATATTTTTAATCGTTATAAATTTACTATTGATGAAAATACTCCTATTGAGGAAGAAATTGCTTTAGATCCAGAATTGTTAGGTAAAGTATTTGAGAATTTATTAGCAGAATATAACCCGGAAACCGAAACCACGGCAAGGAAACAAACGGGGTCTTTTTATACTCCTAGAGAGATTGTTAATTATATGGTAGATGAGTCGTTAATTGCTTATCTACAAAACTTCCTCCCTGTAACACAAGCTTCTAGCTTGTCAGGGAAAGACATCCAAGATGGATGTGTTACTAAAACTGACACCTACCCTGTAACACAAGCTGCCAGCTTGTTGGGGAAAAACACCCAAGATGGATGTGTTACTAAAACTGACACCTACCCTGTAACACAAGCTGCCAGC
>NZ_JBNHEQ010000268.1:63576-65756 GCF_050016015.1 Dapis hubbardiae BLCC-M172 | reverse complement strand
TTGTTGGGGAAAAACACCCAAGATCGATGTGTTATCGAACCCAATACCCACCCTGTAACACAAGCTGCCAGCTTGTCAGGGAAAGACATCCAAGATGGATGTGTTACCGAACCCGACACCCATCCTGGGTGTGTTACAATGAGTCCGCGTTTCCTTCCCCATTGGCAACAAAACAAGGCAACATATTTTATCACATTTCGTTTAGCAGACTCTCTTCCTCAAGCAAAGCTTCAATTATTACAGCAAGAAAAAGAAGAATGGCAAAAACAACATCCTGAACCTTTATCAGAAGCAGAAAAAGCAGAATATAATCGTCTTTTTTCCCAAAAAGTTGATAAATGGTTAGATGCTGGTATAGGAAAATGTTATCTCAAAGACCCCCAACTAGCCAAAATTGTAGCTGATGCCTTGTCCTATTTTGACGGCGATCGCTATGATTTAAAAGAATGGGTAGTTATGCCTAATCATGTTCATGTTATTGTCACACCACTAGGCAATCATACATTATCAGAAATTACTCATTCTTGGAAGTCCTTCACTGCTAACAAAATTAACAAATCTCTTAACCGTCGTGGCCAATTATGGCAAAAAGAATCTTACGATCAAATTGTGCGATCGCCTCAACATTTAGAAAGAGTCCAAACATATATTGCCAATCATCCCGCCAATGTAGCACAAGCTTCCAGCTTGTATAAAAATGTTACCGTAACACGAGCTTCCAGCTTGCCAGAGAAAAACACCCAAGATGGGTGTCTTACCGAACCAAACACCCACTCTGTAACACAAGCTTCCAGCTTGTCTAAAATAAACAATCAAGATGATTGTGTTACTACATCAAACAATCAGGATGATTGTGTTACCCGTTTGCGTCATTTACTGTCATATAATGATAATTCCCATCAATTTAACGACTATGAATGTGACTATTTAATTAGTGTAATTGATAACCTAAAAATTATTGATATTGCTTGCGGTTCTGGTGCTTTTCCGATGGGAATTTTACAGAAATTGGTGTTTATTTTAGGAAAAATTGACCCTAATAATACTAAATGGAAACAGCAACAGAAAGAAAAAGCAATACAGCCTGTTTTAGAAGATATTCAGACAGCCAAAAAGATTAGTTATGAAGATGCAAGGGAAGAAGCGATACAAAAGTTACAGGAAAGGTTGGCAGAAATAGAAGATGAATTTGAGAATAATGAGATGGATTATTCCCGGAAGTTATTCTTAATTGAAAATTGTATTTTTGGGGTAGATATTCAACCCATAGCAGTACAAATTTCTAAGTTACGCTTTTTTATATCGTTAATTGTTGACCAAAAGGTTAATAACAATCAACCTAATCGTGGGATTTTACCTTTGCCAAACCTTGAGACTAAATTTGTGGCTGCTAATTCTTTAATTGGGATAGAAACTCAGTCTAGTTTAAGAAGTCAAGAGGTGATAGAAAAAGAGGAGGAGTTAAAGCAAGTTCGTCAACAACATTTTCAGGCAAGAACACCGAAAACAAAGAAAAAATGTCGAGAAAAAGATGAAAATTTAAGGCAAGAAATTAGTAAGTTATTACAGTCAACTGGTTTAGAAACAGCCATCGCTGATACTTTAGCAAGATGGAATCCTTATGATTTCAATAGTAGTTCTGATTTCTTTGATCCTAACTGGATGTTTGGAGTTGATTATTTTGATATTTGTATTGGTAATCCTCCTTATGTGAGACAAGAGAAAATTAAGGAACTCAAACCAATTTTAAAACAGCAATATAACTGTTATACAGGAGTTGCAGATTTATATGTCTATTTCTTTGAACAAGCAGTCAGACTTTTAAAAGAGAAAGGAGTTTTAACTTATATTACTTCTAATAAATATTTTCGTTCAGGATATGGTCAAAAACTACGAGATTTTTTAGTTAAAAAAACTCAATTAAAACAATTAATAGACTTTGGAGATGCACCTGTTTTTAAAGCTATAGCTTATCCCAGTATTATCATCACTGTAACACACGCTTCTAGCGTGTCAAAAGATAGTATAACATGCACTAGAAGTGTGTCAAATAAATCTGACAAGCAGGATGCTTGTGCTACTTTATCCAAATCAAACAATCAAGATGATTGTGCTACTGTAACACACTCTTCTAGAGTGTCAAATAAATCTAACAATCAAGATGATAGTGCTACTGTAAC
>NZ_JBNHEQ010000268.1:34189-63476 GCF_050016015.1 Dapis hubbardiae BLCC-M172 | reverse complement strand
AACTCTTCTAGAGTGTCAAATAAATCTAACAATCAAGATGATAGTGCTACTGTAAAAGTCTTAAATTGGGAGATGGGTAAACCTATTGATGATTTTATTAATATCTTTAATGAAGAGAGTTTTGAGATTGAACAAAAAGCACTAAAACCTGAAGGGTGGCAATTAGAAAATAATACAGTTTTACAGTTATTAGAGAAGTTGAAAAATACAGGGACGCCATTAGGAGAGTATGTTAATGGAAAGTTTTACTATGGGATTAAAACAGGGTTTAACCAAGCGTTTATTGTTGATAGGAAAACAAGAGATAGATTAATTAACAAACATCCTTCCTCGGAGGAGGTTTTGAAACCTTTTTTACGGGGTAAGGATGTTAAAAGATGGGTAGTTAATAATCCTGATTTATGGTTGATTTTTACTCGTCGGGGAATTGATATTAATCAATATCCTGCTATTTTAAATTATTTAAGTCAGTATAAAGAAAGGCTGACCCCTGGTATCAAAGGAGGAAGAAAAGCTGGAAGTTATCAGTGGTATGAAATACAAGATAATATTGCTTATTATAAAGATTTTGATACCCCTAAAATCTTATATCAAGAAATCGCAACTTATCAAGCTTTTTCTTGGGATACATCAGGGGCTTATTCTAATAATAAAACATTTCTCATACCTGATTCTAACTTATTTTTGTTAGCTTTGCTTAACTCAAAGTTAGTTTGGTTTTTCTTAGGTTATATAACTTCTAAATTACAAGGAGATGCGTTTGCTATGCAAACCCCTTATGTTTCTCAAATTCCTATCCCAAAACCGACAGACACGCATCCTGCGTGTGTTACCGAGATTGTTGATAAAATTCTTGAAATAAAACGCAAAAATCCTCAAACTGACACCACAGAATTAGAAAGAGAGATTGATGAGATAGTCTATCAATTGTATGGATTAACAGAGGAAGAGATTAAGATAATTGAAGAAAGCATTAAGCGATGATCTATAATTAAAATATCTGTTTTTCTTGACAATCTTACTAATGAAACCAACAACAATTTATTTACCAGAATAAACTGAAGCTAACCTACAAGAATTAGCCACTCAAATTTTTGTAAGGCTTCCAGCCTGTAACAAGCAGGATGCTTGTGTTACAAAAACTGTACCTCACAGAGGATGGTGAGGTAGTTATAACTAATAATTGAAATGACTATGTTTAACAAAAATATTGGCTATATTCCCCCAGATTATTTATCTCAATACAACACCCCCATCAACACAGAAGCAATATTAAAAACCCGTCAAGAAAGACAAACAAAATTATTTGAACCCTCTAATCAAAAATACTATGAAGCAACACAAACAATAGCAGATATTCAAACCAATTTTTTCGAATTTTCCAATGCAGTTATCAAAGTAGGAAACCCTAACGAACTTTCCCCAGAACAAAAACAACGGTTTCACAACTCCTTGCAAACATTTTGCCCTTGGAAAAAAGGTCCTTTTGAACTATTCGGCGTAACTATCGATGCAGAATGGCGTTCCGACTGGAAATGGGAGCGCATTTTGCCACATATTAGTTCTCTCAAAAATCGCAAAGTCGCTGACATCGGTTGCCACAACGGTTATTTTATGTTTCGGATGGCAGCTCAACAACCAGAATTAGTCATCGGTTTTGAACCCTACACCAAACATTTATGGAATTTTCAACTTATCCAAAATATCGTCAAACAAAAAATGCTGGCATTTGAACTTTTAGGAGTCGAACATATTCACTACTACCCCCAATTTTTTGACACCATTTTTTGCCTGGGTATCCTCTATCATCACACCGATCCCATTGGTTTGTTGCGCAAAATGCGAGAAGCATTAGCACCCAAAGGTGAAATTATTATTGACTGTCAAGGTATTCCCGGAGATTTACCAGTGGCGCTCACTCCCCAAAAACGTTACGCCCAAGCGCGGGGTATTTGGTTTCTTCCCACCCAGTCTTGTTTAGAAAATTGGATAGGGAGAGCAGGGTTTAGCGATATCAATTGTTTTTTTGCCGAACCTTTATCCGTTGAAGAGCAACGACGCACTAATTGGGCAAATATTGATAGTTTGTCAGAGTTTCTGCATCCTGACGATCCATCTTTGACTGTTGAAGGTTATCCTGCTCCTTGGCGTTATTATGCGATCGCGCGGAGGTAGGGGAGTGAGGGAGTGGGGGAGTGTGGGAGTAGGGGAGTAGGGGAGTGGGAAGTGTGGGAAGTGTGGGGAGGTGTGGGAAGGGTGGGGAGGTGTGGGGAGTGTGGGAAGATCAAATCTTGTCTGCTTATGCAGGTTGCTCTGAATTATGAATCAGGTGTAGGAAGTAGTCAATTCTTAAATTTTATCAAGTGCGGGCATCTTGCCCGCGACTAATTTATCTGACTGAGATGAAATTCCCTCAGAATTTAACTTCTGACTTCTGAATTCTAAATTCTAAATTCTGAATTCTAAATTCCCCCTTACTCTGGTAAAATCTCAGTAACAGTCTCATAAAAATTAGTTTCTGGTGGTTTGGCAAATAAATGGGACATTTCTGCTAATGCTGCTTTATAAGCATCACTTTGATTAGCATCCATATCTTCAACTCCTTCCCAAAAAATTACAGCAATACCTTTATCTGTTCCAGGCAACTGCAATAAATAAGCACCTTTAAAACCTTCGTTATAAGTAGCAACTGCCTTTTCATAAAGTTCTTTTGCTTCTTGAAACTTTCCTGGTTTAAATTCTCCTAGAGCAACATAAGCATATTTGTGCTTCAAAAAATCCATAAAATCTGACATTTTTTTCTCCTTTTCTACAAGTTTTAAATTGTTGGCTGTATTATGACTTATATCATGTCCGGTTAAATATTTACCATTAAGAATAAATAGAATAAATATCTAAAACATGAGATTGCTTCCTTCCACTCCGTTCCAGTCGCAATGACTTTATAGTTAGTATTTATCCAGACATAATATCTAACCATTCAGCTATTAGCAGTCAGCTTTTAACTGTTTCATAAATAATGAATATACACTCTCCTTTGTCAAGGTCAGTTTTTTTTCCAATACTTTTAATTATCCTTAAATCTATCAATACTAATTCCTGCTCAAAAGCCAATGAATTAATAGCTGACTGCTGACTGCTAACCGCTGAATGCTTACTGAAAAATACAGGTATAAAGCCTCTCCTTTTAAGGATAAAAAAAGTGCTAGGATATTTCCTTATATTCAATCCTCTCGATTTTAACCAAAGGTAATTATCAATTATCCATTATCCATTAATGAATCAAACCCTTCTTATAGCTAATTGCTAATTTCTATAGAAGCCCTAACCGTATCTCCAAAAAATAGGTAATCAGGAGAATTAATTAATACAACATGGGTAAGAATTGATTTGATGATTGGATGAGTGCCAGATATCTAATACACCCCATATCCCCATCTCTTCCCACTCCCTCACTCCCCCACTCCCCCGCTCCCCTACTCTTATAATTTTAAATAGATCCTTTCAGGGGTGATATATTATCTCAGACCTGTCACATCTAAATTTTGCACCCTAAACTCTGACATATTATCAGATAAAGATTCCCAGAAAGGATTATTTTTTCCTAAGCGAGTTGTATTCGTAGCATCATGAACATTTCCTCTTAATTGTTGATAATATCCATCATCCATAAAATTAATATTCAAACTAGAATCAGCCACCAACCTGCGGAATTTTTCCTCAGTATAATCTCTGCCATTAATTAATGCTCCTCCAGGATTTGAAACCAATAATTCTCCATTAATTACCACCGAATTAACCATATTTGGCCACCAAGAATAACCGCTATATCCAAACATAGCTGGCACTTGAATTATCTGGTCATCACTGAGATTAAATTCCTGTTTTAACTTCTCAATTAATGGGTTTAATTTTTCCCTTTGTAAATAGAGATTATGCTGAATTAACTTAGAATTTTTCAACGCAGCCCTAACTGTTGTTTGAGTGCTTAAACCACGATTTATAGCAGCTTGCCCATAGCCTTCTTCACTTAGTTCTTCTAATAATTTTACCCCCGCTTCTGGACTAACAATTAACATTAAAGGTTTGCCAAATTTACTAGGAATAAAACTGATAATTTCATCTACATGACGAATCATTAACCAAGAAGTATCAACATCCACTGGCGGACCCTGAATTCTTTGTGCTTTAATGAAGTCAATAATATCAGGATTCATACCTACTTCTCCGGCTTTACCATAATAAACTCTTCCCATAGGATATCCCGGCAAAGGTGGAGTCACTTCTAGATTTCCATAAGCATCTGCCCACCTATTTAGAGGATCTAGTTGTCTGGGTTTACCGACTTCAAACCAACCAAAATTCTCTTTGAGGAGACTTCTAGCATAGCGATCGTTCTCTCCTGGACGGTTAGCTTTGAGAGCAACATTCATATTGCGCATTTTACCTTGACTGGGAAACTGCACATAACCTATTTCTTGAGTATCTTGCATCCAGGTAGTGCCACCAGGATTAATTTTTGCTGTTGCACCTGTTTTTTCAATAATTTCTCTGATTTTATCAATAAACTCTTGATTAGCATAACCTCGTTCGCTAACGTGAAGTTCTTTAACGGCAGCAGTGTTAGGAGACATCAACCAAGGAACTACACCTATTTGAATACTATCAGAAGCAATTTGTCTACCATTTTTTTCAGCGATCGCCTTCAAATTAACTACTCCTTTCCAGTTGCGATCAGCAAATTGTTTAGCTTCTACACCTAATACTATTTTCTCCCTGGGTATTAACGCTTCAGTACCAGAAATGTCTACTGGTTGCCATCCAGATTCTGTTTTTTGAAATACATTAATATAGCTAGTAACATCTGTGTCTGTAGAAATGTATATTTGAGCATCCCTATAGTTTTCTGCCAATTGAATATTAACAATAGCTAAATCTTCTACATCACTTTCACCATTAACATCCCCATCTCGCCAGTCTGGGATTCGATCACCATTATCATCATCATTATTAAATAACATCAACGCACCTTCTGATAAAGACCATTTTTCTCTGCCTGACTTATCAGCTTCATCCACTTCCCCATCTCTGTTAGTATCACCATAAATTGTGAAACCAGGAGATAAACTATATGCAATAGGTGGATAATTTGTTGTTTTGGGAGTTGTATTATTTTCTATATTTTCTTCCCATTTTCTTGCTGCTATTACTTTTTCATAACAAGCAACTGCTAAATACCCCTGATATTCGATCATTTTTTCGATCGCCTTATCTGTCATCAATGAATCTTGAGGTATTTGACGCAAACTATCAATTGCATCTAACCATAGATTTTCTGCTTCTTGCCAAGTTTGATAATTTGCCTCTGTTTTTTTTCCTTTTGCTACCGCATTAGTTGCTATACTCAGTGCTTGCTTCCAACTTTGAGCAGCTTTTTCTTCTTTAATAATTTTTGCTTCTACACGGCGGAAGTCTTTCAGAGTTTTTTCATATTGTCGTACTTGGAATTGGTATTGCCAAGGTTCTCTTACTTCTTGGAGATTTGGCATTTTAGAGACCTTATTAAGTTCTACTTTTAGTTGGTCTCTAATCTGGTAAAGTTCTGGTAGTGAACTTACTTTTTTAGGAATTTCTATGTTGCTGTTAATCGACTTGATAGTTTCCAGCACAGAAACTTCTGAGTTTGCTTTCTTAGGAACTAAAGGTTGTGCCACTGCTTGAGGTAGAGGCACCCAAATAATTCCTACTAATGCTCCAACTGTATTGACTAGAGCTATTTTAACGTATCGCATCCAACGCATAGTATACATCCTCGATATATACTTGAGAATTTTACCTGATTTCTGCCAACTCATACCGTTTTACGGAAGTCAAAATTAACAAGTCAAAAGTCATTTCAGTTATCAGTTAACAGTTAACAGTACCTCCTACTTCAATAGGAGGCTTGAAATCTGATTTTCCTACAGGAGTCAGAAGGGAAGAGAGGAGAAACTAAAGTATAAAAAGGAGAAAGTTTTTTTGATCACGCTCTTATCCAGATACGATCGGCTGTTAAGCATTTAAAACACATCTTTGTTGTCTGCCTAGTTAAGAATACAACGTTATTACTTCTAACTTGCTAAGACACATTTAAAATGCGTCTTAGCTTACCATATAATTAAGGTTTAAAGCCTCTCATGATCAAGGAGAAACAATGAATTTATTTTCCTTTTATCAATCCTATCCGTTTTAGGGAGAGGTAATTATCAATTATCAATTATCAATTATCAATTATCAATTATCAATTATCAATTATTGAACGACCCCTGAAACCATAGCCTTGAAATACTGAAGTTAATTTTTTTCATCCCCTATCCCAGGAAAAACTATTAAGCTTATTTTTGGGTGAAAATTTCTCTTAAGTTTGGGCTGAATAGTTTTATATTAGTTTAAACCTTAATTATTAATTATTAATTATTAATTATTTATTGTATATTTCCGGTTGAGCGATCGTAATTAGAAGTTTTATAGGATATTTAATCAATATCTTTAGCTCAATTTTATTTACCTAATTATGACTTTTCAACCGGAAATTATTTTAAGGCTCTCTAACCCTATCCTGATTTGGTTTCGCCCAATTAGCTGTTTCCACATTATTAGCACTGGACCCATTACTAGGTAACTCTAAACAGTAACCAGCACCGTATACCGTTTTAATATACCGAGGATGACGAGGATCTGGTTCCATCTTCGTTCTCAGATGTCTAATATGGACTCGGATTGTCTCAATATCATCGTCTGGATCATAACCCCAGACTTCCTTAAGAATTTCACTAGGAGATACTGTCTGGCCATGGCGTTGTAACAAACAATGGAGTAACTCAAATTCTAAATGAGTTAGTTTAACTGTTTGCTCAAACCAAATAGCCTCAAACCTTTCGGGAACCAGGGTCAGAGGGCCATAGCTGAGTATTTCACTATGTTTAGCTGCTTGGGGAATTCGATCTGTGCGTCGCAGTAAAGCACGCACTCGTGCCAAAAGTTCTTCAACTTCAAATGGCTTTGTTAGATAATCATCTGCACCAGCATTGAAGCCTTCTACTTTATTTTGGGTTTGACCTAAAGCAGTTAGCATCAGTACCGGAATATCGGCTGTTCGTTCATCACGACGCAGACGTTGACATACTGTAAACCCATCTACCTTTGGTAGCATTAAATCTAACACTATCAGGTCTGGTAATAGTTGCAAAGCTAGGGCTTGCCCTTTTATACCATCTTCTGCTTGACTAACTTCATAGCCAGCCATTTCTAAGTTTACGGCAACGAGTTCTGCGATCGCAGGATCATCATCAATGACGAGTATTCGGGGCATCATTACACTTAACCTACGATTTTTTTCTTATTGTAATGTTTAATTAAGATTTTTAAGTTTTTTCCTATGTTTTTTCGTTAAATGTTAGAATCTTTTCTCAAGACATTACTCTTCTTTGCTTTTAATTGTGCTACTTCTCTCTAACACAAATTTGTTATATTGTCAAGATATTAAATGATAACGACGAATATCTGGTGGGACTGTCAGTAAGTCTTTTAGTTTTAATGATGCTGCTTCAATATGACTTGAGGCCAAATGTTTTTCTAATAGACTTTCACTCTCCCATTCCTCAACAAAAGTAAAATCTGTGGGATCGGCATTATTTTGTAATAATTCGTATTTAATACAACCTTTTTCTTGACGAGTAGGTAATACTATACTAATTAAAATTGACTTAACTGCTTCTACTTTATCTGGTAAGGCAACTATACGAGCTACTACTCTAATAGTATGGAAGGACATAATTGATTGGATTCTAGACTCAACAACTAATACAAATAATAATTTAGAGGATATTTTATGATTTTGAGGCTATAGTTCAATAATTAATAATTAATAATTAACAATTAATAATTACCTCTTCTTATCAAGAAGAAGATTAGCTAAAAGGATTTTTGGCGTTGGTGAATAAAGGTATGATATCCTATCCAGATAAGAGCGCGAACAAAAAACTTTCTCCTTCTACTACTCTTTCCTCTTCTTTCTGTCCTCCTGACTTCTGACTCCTGACTCCTAAATAATTAAGATTAATATCATATACGCGCTTCACCAACGCCTCCATCAATAGAGAGGTTTTATAACTTAATTTTTCGGTAAAAATCTTCCTTGCTCTTTTAAATATTTCCATGAAATTGATTCTGGATCTTTTTGACTACTCCACTGACTAAAATCAGGTTTTGTTTTCCGTTTACTAATAGTGCTGGCATGAACATTTAGTCGAGTTGCTAATTCTTTCTGAGTCAGAAATGTAGAAACTGCTTGATTTTTACCGTCCAATTTGTTATTTTTATGCTCAAATTTGAGGCTACAATTTACCTGGGAATACTGTGGTGAATTCCAAGGATTTGAAACTTTTTCAATAATTTCTTCTGAGCCTAATCTATTATTATATCCTAAAATTTTATCCGTAGATAATTTAAATTCCTCTTTTGCTTGACCAGCAACTAGAGACACAGCAGTAGGAAAATAGTATAATAAACCACCTTGCTCTGTAATTTCTAACTCAGCACCAAATTCTTTGGCTCTTTCATCAAGAAACTCTTGGACAACTTTTCCTGATAGTTGAGAGTTGATGGCTAAATCTAAAGCTGTAATATGTCCCTGATTTTCCTGAATTAACTTATAAAATAGAGCATTCAAGCCATCTTGTTGATGTTTCTGTTGTTCTCGATAACGCCTAAAAGTCCAAGTCAGTCCAGAAGCAATAACTATAATGGCGAATAAGCGCCAGGATAAACTTAGCATTAGCAATCCCAATCCAATAGAAATTACAATGGGAAAATTATTTGTAGAGTTAATATCAAGGTTGTTGGGTGTTTTGGACATATTTACTATTTTTGAGCCAGATTTTTGCTTGTAAGGTGTACCTCCTAGATCGATTTTGCACAATTTTAAAAGATGTTTCGTAAATTAAAAATTATTTGTGGCATTATTGTAGCCTGTTTATTGAGCGCTGGTTGTGGCCCTAGTAGAGTTGTCCAGTGTAATCAATTGATTTCTACTATTAACAAAGGTAATACTCTTATTAATTCTAAGAGTTCTTATGATGCTACAACAACCAATAAACTTGGAGAAGAATTAGAAGAAATTGCTCGGGAGTTAGAAGCTCTAGAACTTAAGGATGAAAATCTCCAGCAATTTCAAAACGACTTCTCTCAAACCTTTAAAGAACTTTCTCAAGCTTTCATTAATATGAGTCTAGGTCTTCAAACTAGCACACAAGTAGAAGCTTCATTGGAAGGTAGAAAAAAATTTAATCAGGCCAAAACTCAAGTCACCCAAGCTGGGGAACAAGCAAATAAAGTTGCGGTAAATCAAGACATCTCTCTAGAAAAGCTGATTACTTACTGCCAAGATAATTGATTACCACACTAATTGCTTAGATAAAATTAGCCTTGAGAAAGCTAAAGTAAAGTATTTAGGGTTTGCTGATTAAATATAAAAGCATTGACATATAACGGTTTGAGCTATTATAGGTCGGGAAAAAGTACCAGCTTTTCAGTTACAGCGGTTTTCATTTCAGTAGACCACAGTAGGGGCGAATGGCCATTCGCCCCTACAGGGTTTTGGTTATGACGATGTAGTTTATCCATCTGAAAAGCGCTGTAATATATAGCACTACGCGAAGCGTGAATCAGGAATAGCGGTGCGACCCCGCGTCGGCGTAAGACGCAAGCGGTCAGACCCCGCGTCGCCGACAGCTCGCTTGCGGAATGCTGACCAAGAGAGGGAACGCGCACCAAGAGAGGGAATAGGGAATAGTAAACTGTCAAAGGATTTTTCGTATAGGGAAAAGCTCCGCTAACAGTATTTAGAAATATCCGCGCTCTTTGCTTCGACTGCTATATGTGAAAAACTGAGCCTAAAATAGGGTAACGCGAGGCAGAAAAATTAAGGGACTATTTTTCTGACTATCTACTTTATAATTCCTATTCCTCCTGTACGGGCGATTGGCGAATCGCCCCTACTACTCCTCACTCCTGACTCCTCCCCTCTACTCAAAGACTTATTCAGCAAGCCCTATTTTAGTGATGAATTTCTAACTCTAGTACATAATGTCCCATGCGTAACTGTTGAGACCATAGTTCATATTCTAGGCGCAGATAATCTGGAATTGGTCTTCCCTCAACAAATAAATTACGGGTAAAGTTACGCAGTCGCAACTGATAATGTAAATTTAATGAATCATCTTGAAGCCAATAACGACAGATGCCATATACTCCTCTTTCCCACACATGGCGGTAACAATATTTACCATTTCCTTGCATGGTCATAATGATTCTAGAGGGAGAAACCTCTAGCCACAAAAGTCTTGGTTTGGGAACATCTGGCAATATGGGTAATTCCTCGATGGAGGATGCTTCTCTGCCTCTAATTGCAGGTTCATGGAGTAATATATGGAATTGGTCTCTATCTTTGTGATAAAGAGTGGCTGCAGTTTCAACCATAGACCAAATTGGCAAGTCTGTTGATATTAATGATAGACTTACAGGTTTGCGTTGATAAGTTAGCATATATTTTCTCTGATTGTGATTGTTGATTGATATAGTTATTATTTTATTGAATAAGAAATCAGGTATTAAGCCTCTCCTTTTAAGAGGATAAAAAAGGAAATTTCGGATTTTCTTGCCTCCGGTTTCAGCCAGAGGTATTAATAACTGATAACTGAAATGAAACTGGTGGTTTAAATCAAAGACTTATTGACAGGAACGAAGGAATTTAACAGGAGATTCTGCTTTCGCTAAAGCCAGGAATTAAATAGGTGAAACAAATTCTCTTTGTCTAACCCTCTACAAAAAATTTACCGAAGCTGTTTCTTCAAAGGTATTTTATACTCCGATTAATCCTCTATTCTTTATTACTTTTGTGACTGCCACATCTCTTGCCGTCTCATCATGACAGTTTCTACATTTATGTTTTTATTACTCAGTTTTCTCTTACCTATAAGACTGTTACAGTTAGGGGATTTTTGAGATGTATAATTATTGTCAAATTTGGCATAATATTTACCTCATTTCTACCATACATAAGGTAATATTTTGTTAATAAACTGACTTCTGCAACTTTCTAAAGACTCTGTTCTCAGAAAACCTTTAGATTAGGATATTAACTTTAATTTCCTCAAGTAAAGTATGAACAACTAAGGTGCAAAAAAGACCATATATGATTCATTATAAATTATCAAAGAATACATTCAGGTTATCCACATGGTAGTTACAGAAATAAAGACTATAAACAATTATTTTATTCTGAACTTCTGACTCCTTAATTCGATCGAGGTATTGGCTCTTGCCATCAATCCTGAATTTCCATACATTTGTATCGTACCACATATATATACTTAGGTACAAGAAATAGTTATTTACAAAACTAGATTAAAATTTATGTATTTTTAACCTTGCCTATTACTAAATTCTAGTAAATGTATTGAGTTTAGTTGCATTTTTTTTGCTTTTGTTTCAAGTTTTTAACTAAATAGAGCTGCGAATCAAGTCTTATACTAAATCTGATTTATAGAGTATCCTTTGATCCAGATGCAGAAATAGACTGTAGGATACCTACGGAGAGGACTTAACGTTAATATAGTATCAAATATCTTGATCTTTAGTAACCAGATTTTGTATCAACTGTTGCCTCTTACCTCTCCTCACCAAAAAACTTTTCAGCAGACCCTAAAAAGTTCTGCTTAAAGCAGAAAAAATAGACTAATTTAGTGTATAATAGTTTCTAATTTCGTTATAGTTTTTCCAACGCAAAATGAATGGGCACCATTCCTGTGGAAAAGAAGACCAAAGCAAAGCTGCAATAGAAAAGATATTTTTTGGGATTTAATTCCCTGCTGCGGTTATGGGATAGATGACTTTAAGAAATAAGTATTTTCAGTCTTTTCTCAAAAGTTACCAGTTGCAGAAAAATATTCACTACCCTCCTCGCACTCTTAGTAGTTATTTAGTAGATTACTTCAGTTGAAATTGCCTACTGTACTAACTACCCACACTCTATATAATATTATCGCTGTGCAAAATTATAGTTACTTTTATGATAGCTGCCGTCGTTAGTACAAAAATTACAAATAGTCAGGAAACTTTGATAATTCAAAGACCAAATAATGGTCTATCTCTCAAAGGTAATATTTCAATTCCTGGAGATAAATCAATTTCTCATCGCGCTCTGATGCTAGGAGCGATCGCTCAAGGGCAAACTAATATTCAAGGTTTACTTCTAGGAGAAGATCCCCGTAGCACTGCTAGATGTTTTTCACTTCTTGGAGCTAATATTTCTCAACTCAATACAGAGTTAGTAGAAGTTCATGGGGTGGGGGTAGATAATCTGAAAGAACCATCTCGTGTTTTAGACTGTGGTAATTCTGGGACTACAATGCGACTAATGTTAGGTATTTTGGCATCCCATCCCGAACATTTCTTTGCTGTTACAGGAGATAGCTCCTTAGTACAACGCCCAATGTCCCGTGTTATTCAGCCACTCACACAAATGGGCGCTCAAATTTGGGGTAGAAAAGGGAACAGCTTGGCCCCTCTGGCCATTCAGGGACAAAAGTTACGACCAATCCATTATCATTCTCCCATTGCTTCAGCACAGGTGAAATCTTGTATTTTATTTGCTGGTTTAATGGCAGAGGGAAAAACTACGGTAACTGAACCTGCTCTGTCGCGAGACCATAGTGAAAGAATGTTAAAAGCTTTTGGAGCGGAAATTCAAGTTGACCCAGAAACAAATAGTGTGACGGTGACAGGTCCAGCTAAACTTAAAGGCCAAGATGTGGTTGTGCCTGGTGATATTAGTTCCGCAGCTTTTTGGTTAGTAGCAGCAGCTATTGTACCTGGGTCAGAACTGGTAATTGAAAATGTTGGTGTTAATCCTACCCGTACAGGTATCTTGGAAGTATTGGAAAAAATGGAGGGTAATATTATACAGGAAAATCAGCGAGTTGTAGCAGGAGAACCTGTAGCAGATTTACGGGTACGTTATAGTCCATTGAAAGCTTGTGAAATTTCCGGTTCTATAATTCCCAGATTAATTGATGAAATTCCGATTTTAGCTGTAGCTGCGATGTTTGCTGAAGGGACAACAGTCATTCGAGATGCTGCTGAGTTGCGCGTTAAAGAGAGCGATCGCCTAGCAGTTATGGCCACTCAACTCCAAAAACTGGGGGCCAGAGTTACAGAACTACCTGATGGTTTGGAAATTACTGGTGGTATTTCTATAACTGGTACCGATGTTGAAAGTGATGGGGATCATCGAATAGCTATGAGTTTAGCGATCGCTGCATTGAATGCTACTGGAACTACCAACATTCATCAGGCTGAAGCTGCCAGTATTTCTTACCCAAATTTTGCCAAGACTCTACAACAAATCTGTACTTAAGAATTTAGAATTGAGATTTGAGAACAGGAGTTACGGCAAGGTACTATATATAGAGTGTAAAAACTATAACGTTCGAGTTTATGGCGCTATATACATTGTCTGGTGGGTGAGTCCTAGAGAATTCTGAATCCTCAATTGAGATTTCAGAACAGGATTTACGGCAAGGTACTATATATAGAGTGTAAAAACTATAACGTTCGAGTTTATGGCTCTATATACATTGTCTGGTGCGTGAGTCCTAGAGATTTGAGAATTCTAAATTCTCAATTGAGATTTAAGAATTGGTAAATTTACCTTTAATTCTAAATTCTACATTTTAAATTCTCCCAGGACTTACGCATTTTTCAGTCTTAAACACTATGTATCTATAACGTTATAGTTTTTGAGCGCTATATATAGTGTCTTTGCGTAATTCCTGTCTCAATTCAAATTATTTAGGGCTTGCTGATTAAATATAAAAGCATTGAATGATAAAGGTTGGAGCAATTTTCTATCTGGAAAAAGTACCAGCTTTTTGCTTGATCAAGCGGAAAAAGTGAGCATTTTGGGTAGATTATGGCAGAAAAATCACTCTTATACCAATTTCATAAAATATTGCTACAGTCATGGCACAGGCAACAGCTCATCTGGCAACAGCTCATCTGGCAAAGAAAAAAAATAATAAAAAAGAGGAAAAAAGGTTTAATTTTTAGAATTTATGGGATTTATCAAGCTTTTTATTCTAGGAATAAATCACAACTTAAGATGTAACTGCCTTTTTTGAATTTGGTATTACTATTCTTCCTCCTGTCTCCTCTATAATTCCCACTTCTCTTGACTTCCCCTCCTGGCTCGCCTCCTGGGAGGGGTGGGGGTGGGTGGGGTTAGGGGTGGGTTGACTCCTACCCTTACCCATAAGACTTTTGAGCGCAAACCCTATTTAAATATTGCCAAAATATTAGGCATTGGTTAATTTCTAATACTAACCAATGCCTATGTATTAAACCCCTTCAACTATGCTTAACTATCAGATGACTTATCACCGAGTAGTTGATCTTTCCAAGCTTGAAGTTCTGCTGATAACTCTTGGCGATTAGAAGCACGAAGTAGATACCGATATATAAACCAGCCTGAATAGATAATACCAATTAACTCAAAAGTTGGAGCTAGTAATGGAATATCATTTAATGATTCAACTACTGCCAACATTACCTTAAGAGTAATAATGACTGCCAGAATTAGACCCAGAGTAACAATTGGCTTTTGATATTGTCCAAAAAAGCCAGTAATAATTGCTGGTAGTTCTGATAATATTTCCAAGACTTGATTCTTGACATCTTGAAACCCATCGGACGTTTCTTCAGAATTTGGCATTTTAGCTAAAGAACCAGCTTCTGTAGGGTTTACTCCTACTTGCTGTTTAGTATCTTGCTTCTCTTCCATGATCGTACTCCTTTACTTAACTTAATAAATTAGTTATGACAAAGATTGAAGTTATCTAGGTCAATAGTCCAGAATTTTACAGGACATACCCACTTTACTTCTCAATTTATCTTCAAACATAAGCCTAAGCCAGGAAAACCTGACATTGCAAGAATGATGATAATATATAGATTCGGCATATATAGTTATTAATAACTAATTTCCAGAAATCTTAAATAATCACTTCAACTCGAATATTTACAATTTAGTTAAATTGAAATAATTATCAATATTTTTCTGAATCTTTGTGGTAAGATATACTTCCAAATTTCAGGCCACGATCTAATATCAAATCTGGTTGAATAATTATTATATAGTTGAAGTTGAGGAGTAGGGGAGTAGGGGAGTAGGGGAGTAGGGGAGATTGAAGTAATTTATAGAATTATAAACATAATATTCTGTAACCAGATTCTATATGAAGTAATATAGCAATCCTATTTCAGTCTACATAGTAAGAGTGAGGAATATAAGTCTATAATGATAAAAAAATTTCTGCTTTGTTGCCTGCTGATAACTATTTTATCTGAGAAAACAAATAATCAAGCACTTGCTCTTCCTTTACCAGATAAAGATACTTTGTCAGAAGCTTTATTCACTCCATCTCTAGCAGTTTCTCATCCTAAATCTCAAGTTTCAGAAGTTCTAGAAACTGTGAATCAAATGGATGACTCCCAAGCAAAAGCAATTTTACTTAATCAAATTGCTCTTAAATATATTGATTTAGGAGAGCTTGAACAAGCTGAGGAAATACTGGCTAAATCTTTGGCAATTAGTAAGAATTTAGAAGAGCAGACAGTACAAGTCAATTTGCTCACTAATATTGCCAAACAATATGCACAAATTGGGCAGTTAGACAAAGCAGAAGAAATATTAGAACTAACAGTAGAAATTGCTAATTCTGTTGAGGATAAGCTGACACAAGGACAATTATTGCTGGAAATTGCCCTGACATATCAAAGTCTTGGTTTAGAAGATTCATCACAAACTCTGATTTCCCAAAGTCAAACCCTAATTTCTGAAAGTCAAACAATTACAGAAGAACCCCCACCTGTTGCTGAATATCCTTTCCAGGAAGAGCAGGTGGAGTTTAGTCTTGGTTTTGCAGCGACTATTTCTTCTTTTCGAGACACTACCTGGAATATAGGCATAAATTCTAACCTTTATAAGCAATGGTCAAGGTCAGATGTATTGATTAATAGCAGTGTTTCTGTTTCTTTTGATAGTAGCAGAGCAGAGGATGAAAAATATCGTCCTAGCAGTTTGACCGCAATATTATATCGCCGTCATTTTAATCAAGACTGGCATTTTGCTGCCAATCTATTTGCCAACACTAATCAAGAATTATTGGCTGCCAAAAATGATGATGAAGACTTAACAGTTATTATCACTCCCGCTCTAGGAGTTGGATTCAATTTCTGGCGTGGTGAAACTGCTAAGGAATCTTGGGATATTCAATTTCTCTTTACTCCTCGTTATGAATATGATTACATTGACTTTGAAGAACGGCGGAATAGAGTTGACGCTACACTGGCTATTGCTTTGATCGGCAGAGATGTGAAAATTGGCAGAGCAACTTTTAACCAAATATTTGTTTTTGGTCAGTCTTTAAGAGATAGTGAGAACTTAATTAGCACATATAATACTACATTTTCTATTCCTATTAGTAAACGGTGGTCATTTACTAATCGATTATTTCTGAGATTCAGAAACGAAACTATTTTTGAAGATAATCCTAAATGGAATTTTTATTATACGACTGGTTTAGACTTTAAGTTTTAAAATATTTGTTTGTCATTTCAGTTATCAGTTATAGCAGTCGAAGCAAAGATTAGGACATTTCTAAATCCTGTTTGCGCAGCATGACCTAGGAAAATCCTTTGACAGTTTACTATTCCCTCCATACCTATTCCCTATTCCCGACTCAAGTAGCGCTATATCAATGACTTTGTTCTATGAAACCATATAGCTACCGCACTTACTCTGCATATGTAATTCATACTTATATAACTATTGTCCAATAGATGAATAGAACATCAATCTTTGACGTAAAAAGGCTGAAACTTTTACCTGTAAAGGCTTTGAGATTTAATTAGCCAGCCCTATAGTCATTCTGAATAAGACTGGGAGGAGTGTTTCTTTGCTTGAAAGGGTTTCAGCCAAAACAGTGTTTCATCCTTATTTGAAATGACTATAACTATTGTCCAATAGATGAATAATATCATGTCCGGTTGAACAGTGATAAATAAATAACTGCGGAGGAGTCAGGAGTCAGTAGGGCCGATTTCCTGCGGAATGCTACGCAAACGCGAATCGCCCGTACAGGAGTCAGAATAAAAGAAAGAAGAAGGAAGAAGGAGGAAGAAGAAAGTTTTTTTATAACTAATTATCCGGACATGATATAAAACATCAATCCATAGAAAGAGAGTGATATAGCTGCCACTAGGTTCACCTTTCATCTCGGCGACAGCCAAAAAGCGGAACCAGGGACATTTATTGTAAGGTCTTTTTATCGCTCTTATTATTCGTAATATTCTTTTTTCAAAGTGGTATAAGATACTATTTTAGAGGCTAGAGCAAAACTAAAAGCCTTATTATGACTATTCAACCGGAAATAATATTTTATTAATTCCCCGTTTTAAAAACAGAATTTATAAATACTTTTTTAACAGATTTAACATGAATAAAACTTTCAAACAAACTATCAAATTTATTATAATTAGCATTCTCAGCTTAACCTTAAACTTAACTTTTTCTCCTAAAACTTTAGGACAAATTCCTTTATTTATGCCCGGAAATGATAGCCAAAATCCTCAATTTACATCTAAACCTTGGGACTTACATAGAGCCGTTCGTTGTGGTAGGTTTTGGTGTAGTGACGTTAATTTCATTGATGGTGATTTAAAACAAGGATTAACAGCAGACTTAACCTTAGCTGCACTTCAAGACATTAAGACACCAAATGTCGAAATTGTCCAAGAATTAGAACAGCGATCGCAATTAGTTGTACAAGTATTTAAACAAATTATTAGCTCTATTATCAATCAGCAAACAGAGTCGGAAGTTCCATATCGTCCAGATTGGCAATTTTGGCTACCTACAACAGAAAAAACCTTGCATCCTTTGACTCCTCAAGTAGAAGTCGGTAGTGAAAACCAACAGACTGTTATCTATTTACCAAAGCAACCAGAATTAGGCATAACTGCACAAACTATTGTCACCGTCACCCATCTAGATACCCAAGCTAATGGAAAAAAAAATAAAGATGAATTAGCTCAAATTTGGCGTAACAACATTCGTACCTCTTTCAGTTATATTCTCTGGGGACATGAATTATATATACAGCATCCTGGGTGGCGAGTCAAAATTTCTATTGCAATTATTTTGCTAGTATTAGCACTAATTTGGTTGAGTCATTTAATTCGCAATTTGTTGATAAAACAGAACAAAGAATTGCGACAACAACTTAGTCAACTAACCGAAAGTATAGCAACTAAAACTGAGGTGAAAACTGTTATTGAGCCAGAAGTTACTCCTAGCAACATAGAAGAAAATATAAGTAATAAGGAAGAACTCTCAGAGAAAATAAAACTAGAAAAGGAGATAGCTAGGCAAGATAATGTTTCAGTTCAACCTTCTCTGGAAAATGCTCTTTCCCCATCGTTACAGAAAAATATATTCAATTTTATTCGGCGTTTAGCGACGAAAACTAAGTTACTAGCTTTTCAGACTCCAATTTCTCAGGCAAAGTTTTTTTTGCAACGCCAAAACCTGATTAAGCAAAGACAAAATCTCTATCAATTGTTTATGAGACTGCTGTTGATTTTTCAATTCTTGTTCTTTTCTTTGGGGTTGATTGGAATTGTTTTTACATTTCGCCAAACCCGTTTTCTATCGATCTATTTTTTCGAGCAAATGCTGATTTTAATTACTTTGTGGTTAGGATTAACCTTAATCGATAAACTGGGAGGTATTCTCATTGATTTTATTCTCCATCGTTGGGCAACAGAAGGACAACTCCTGTATCCGACATCTAATCGTTATACTCTCAGAGTTGATACTTATTCTAAGACACTCAAAAAAGCCATTAGCTTTTTTACAATTTTCTTTGGTATTTACTTGAGTCTGTTCTTACTAGGAGTTAATCTGGCAGTATTAGCTAGTGCAGGTTTTTTTGCTGTTGCTGTAGCTTTTCTTTCCCGGAGTATACTTGAAGACTTGCTCAATGGAATCTTGATTTTATCAAGCGATCGCTATGCTATTGGGGATGTAATTGATGTTGGTGGAGGAATGTCAGGAGGTGTAGAGGATATTAATTTATTTACCACTTCCCTACGCAATTTAGACGGACAATTAATTGCTATTCCTAATCGTCGGATCGACTGCGTTATTAATATGACTAAACACTGGTCAAGGGTTAATTTTACGATTAAAATTGCTTGGAATGAAGATGTTGATCGAGCTATTGAAGTGATGACTGAGGTAGCAAATAAATTGCAAAGTGAAGAAGAGTGGAGTGAACATTTCCTTAATCAAGTGGAAGTGTTAGGTGTTGATGAGCTATCCCATGAGGGAATTCTGATTCATTTACTGATTAAAACGCCACCTGCTAAACATTGGTCACTGGGTCGGGAATTTCGTCGGCGAGTCAAAAAAGCTCTTGATGAAGCCGGAATTTCTTTGGGTATTCCCTATCATCATGTTTCTGTTATTGAGCCTTTCCAAGGAGATAATAATAATCCCAGATTCGTCAATTTTCAGTCAGAAAAAGACTTTAAATAGTAGAAGTAAGAAAGAAGGAAGAGGGAAGAAGCAATAAATCTTGGAGAAAAAAAGATAAAATTTAAGGAGTAGGGGAGTGGGGGAGTAGGAACGTTGCATGCAACGTCCCTACAGGAATAATTTTTTTATCACTGATTATCAGAACATAATATCAGTCCTAATTATGTGTCAGTTTCAATTAACTGCAAAAATTCTGCAATTTGTTGAGTTGATTTGAGGTGATAGACAGATTTACTGTTTTGAGCTTGTTCAACATAATCTCGATATTTTGGAGTAAGATACTTGTGACATAACCAGAGATTACGGTAGCTATTCATAGAACTCCTTAATAGTGGACTATTCTCAGGCCACCCATCGGGAGGAACAAAAAAACCTGTTAAAAACCGTTTTGTCACCCACCAAAAGTGAATGGGTAAAGGTAAGTCAATGTAAATCAGGGTATCGGCTGCATTTAACCTTGACCAGAGCGTTTCCATCGAACCAAATCCGTCAATTACCCATTCATTACTCCCTAAGATTTTATCGTGAGTAAGTTTATATTCGTTATCTGGAACTTCTGTACCTCCTGAGCGATATTTGATTTTGTCTAAGACATAGAGTGGGAGATTAGTTATTGTTGCTAATTGCTTGCTCAGGGTTGACTTACCACCACCTGCATTACCAAATACTGCTACTTTTTTCATAAAAATACTAACAATAAAAAACTAGAATTTTGTAGGTTAGGTTGACAAAGGAAACCCAAAAATAGCTAATATATATATTATACTTTAACAAAATTTATCTTAACCAGAAAATATGATAATTATTGTTGTCTAAAAGGTTTAGATATGAAGTAATAATTATGCCTAATTTAACAATATAAATACTTGGGAAATTTCACCACTGAACATCCTGGATATCAAATAGAATTAGGAGGAAGATAAACAATTATTTATCTGGTTGCTATCGCTCAAATTTTCAAGGTGATATGACTTTAAAGTTTACCTAATAAAGGCATTATATTTACTCTAACATTACCTTTTATTTCCAATATTTTAGACTAAATTTTAATCTGATTAATCTGCTGTATAACATAATCATAAACAGATTCAATTTCTCGAAAATATTCTAATTCATCAGCATCATTTGAGACAAAAAATAAAGTCAAACATTTTGTAGTTTTTCCTTCTGATTCTAAATTATCATTACCTACTACAACTTTCACCGGATTCTCAGAAAAGTGATAATTTGTCAATTCAGCTATTTGATTAAAAATATTAAATAACTTTTGATATTCTTCCTCATCACGGGGCATAACTGCTACATATCTCTGCCTCATTACTGCATCTGTTGTCGAAAAATGACCTTGACAACTAGAATAAGTTATACAATTTAATTTCAGAATTAAAGCAATAGTTAAATCTCTAACTCCTGGTTCAATCGACCGTTTAAAATAACGATGATATTTAGGAAAAATAGGCGAATCACAACAGACAGCAGTTCCATCAGTATTAATATTACCATTAGAACTTTGTTTAAATATATCAAATTCCGTTACTTCAACAAATCTATCTTCCCAGGAATCGACAAAGGATGTTAAGTCACTAAATTCAGTCATAATTTTAAATATTTTTTAATGCCAAAACAAGAGTTGATTAGATAATAATAATTATATAGTATGTAAAGTAAAATTTCCCAAAAATCTATAGTTAAAGATTTTTTGAGTGATAAGTATAAACCTTAAGAAAAACAGTTTTTTTCCTATACTTGAATAACGCCAGGTATATTCTCAAATATATTAAATTGCTGCATTATGCCTAATCATACTCCCCCTGAACCCCAGATCATTTATTGGCTTGTTTTATTTATTAGAAAATTCGCCAAGTATTAAGTACAGGAGACACCACCAAATGAATTTAAGTCACATTCTCGAACATCTTAACAAAAGTTATATCAAGCTAGGAGCAGTTTTAGCCCTGATTACTTTGATTGGTCTTTCGACTGTAAATCATCATGGGATATCGGTTGACGAGCATCTATATCTTAAAATTGTTCAATGGAATTGGGAATTCATTCAGGAAGGAAAAACAATACCATCAGATTTGAAATTTTATGGAATTGTTTTTGATAAGGTGGCTGAAATCATTTTTCAAGTTAAGCATTGGCTCGAAACTCATTTATTTTCTCGTCCTCCCTTAGAACCATACCTGTCAGCAGTTGATTCAGAAATTATGGTTCTCGATCGCTTTTTAACTAAGCACATTTTTACCTTTTGTGTTTCTCTAATTAGCTACCTATCTGTCGCTGGAGGCATTACACTCCTTTATGGAAAAAAATGGGCTTGGTTAGCTCCTCTAATGCTCGCTCTTTTTCCGCGATTTTGGGGGCATAGTTTTTTTAATCCTAGAGATATTCCTTTTGCTGCTTTATTTAGCCTTTGTATTTATCTAGGAGCATATATTGTTGAAGAAATCAAACAAAACTCAAATTCACTATTTTTTTGGGGAATTCAGCGCACTAGCATTAGAGTGATCGGCTATGGTATTTTAGTAGGGTTGCTCAGTGGTATTCGGACTGGTGGGTTTATGATGTTGGGATTTGTAGGGTTGGTATCTTTAATATTAATTCCCCGAAACAATATAGGAAAATTTCTCAAATTTTACCTAGTTAATTATGTTTTAATGACGGTCAGTTGGGCAATCACTCTTTTCTGCGTTACCCCCTCTTCTTGGTCAAACCCTTTTCGTTGGTTTTGGGATGCCATCAGCTATTTTTCCCAGCATGAATGGCCTGGATTGGTTTTATTTAAAGGAGAATTTATTAAAGGTTCTGAAGTTCCCTGGAATTATCTTCCTACCTGGTTTCTGATTACGACTCCTTCACTGTTACTATTTTACTTTTTGTTAGGTTTAATTGGTCTAACCCGAAACTATCATCAATTTAGCGATCGCCAAAAAGCCTATAGTATTTTAGTTATCTTGCAAATATTCCTGTTACCAATGATTGCGATTATCAAAAGTTCCACCCTATATGATGGGTTAAGACACTTTATTTTTGTGATTCCAGGAATTGCTCTGATTACATCTGTTGGTTTAATTTGGAGTTATCAACAGATTGCTCAACCCAGGTTTAAAAGTTGGTTAGTAGGGGTAACTTTACTAGGAGTTCTGATTATTCTCTTTGATATGGTAACATTACATCCCTATGAATATATTTATTTTAACAGAGTTTTTGGTGGCTTAAAAGCTGCCCACGAGCAATATGAAACTGATTATTGGGGATTAAGTATGAGAAAGGGTATGGAATGGATTAATCAGAATGGGAAAAAAGGAGATATCGTAGTTGTTCCAAGAGTTTGGAGTTTATACTCAGCAAAACCTTTTGCTGAACCTGATTTTACGATCATTGATCAAAGTAAGTTAAAAAAAATAAAATTAGAACAACCAGATTATTATTTATTTTTTCATCGTTTCAAGTGGCAAGAAGATTTTCCAAGTTGCGATATTGTTTATTCCGTCACTCGTAAAGGTGTTCCGTTAACTACAGTCAAAGACTGTACAGCTAACAAAGTTGATTCATATTAAATATAGAAAATGAAAAATATAAAACTTTTTTTCCATGCCTTCCAGAGTTTTTGGGCAATTGGTAAACTATATTGGTGGGAATCTCCAGAGAAATGGCGAGCAATTGGTTTACTTATATTGCTGCTTTGTTTTCTCAGTTTAGATTCAACTATAGGAGTTAATCAACTAAAACAACAAGGAGAATTAATTTCTGCTTTAGTTGATTTGGACTCTGAGAGATTCTGGCAATCTGCATTTTTCTATATTGGTGCTTCGATTGTATTAGCTGTGACTGTTGCTACTTGGCAGTATATAGAAGATAAAATTCGTCTTTATTCTAGAGGGTGGTTGACTAAATTTTATTTAGATAAATATTTGCAAAATAATTGTTTTTATAAAGTCAATACTTTCTATCGAGAAATTGATAATCCAGACCAGCGAATTGCAGAAGATATTGCCTCATTTTGTCATCGTTCTATAACTCTATTTAGGCAGTTTACCTTGGCAATTATTAACCTGGTTCAATTTGGAATTTTACTTTGGGAAAAATCAAATTTCTTGGTTCTAATTTTAGTGATATATTCTCTCGGAGGTATGCTAATTACAACTATAGGTTTTGGTAAAATTTTGATTCCAATTAAAAAAGAACAACTGAAACGAGAGGCAAATTTTCGATTTAGTTTAGTGAGAATTCGAGAGAATGCTGAATCAATTGCTTTTTATAATGGAGCTAATAGAGAATTTACCTACATTCAACAGATATTTGCTCCAGTTTTAAGTATTTATAATAAAGTGATTACTTGGGAGAGAAACTTAGATATTTTTCAAAACGTATATGGTTATATTACCTGGATGTTACCAGCGTTAGTTATTGGTCCGAGAATTTTGGCAGGGGAACCAGGGTTGGAAGTGGGAGCAATACAAGAAGCGAATGGAGCTTTTGGAAAGGTCTTTAGATCCTTGAATATAATAGTTAGGATGTTTGAATTTCTCACCAGTTTTATCGCAGGAATTGAACGTTTAGAGAGTTTTGTCAAAGTTCTAGAAGAACCAAAAGTATCATCAGTAGAGGATAGTAAAACAATTGATACTGTTGAAGACTCACGTTTAAGCTTACAGCATCTTACTTTGCAAACCCCTAATTATCAAAGAACTTTAGTTAAAAATGTATCGATAGAATTACAACCGGGAGAAGGACTGTTAATTATGGGGATGAGTGGTGGCGGAAAGAGTTCTATTTTGCGAGCGATCGCTGGTTTATGGAATTCTGGCAGCGGAACAATTTACCGACCAAAATTAGAAGAGATTCTATTTTTGCCACAACGTCCTTATCTAATTTTAGGTTCCTTGCGAGATCAACTGTTATATCCACGGACTGACTTAAATATTTCTGATGAAGAAATTTATCGAGTGCTAAAACAAGTTAACTTACCAGACTTAGCTGAAAGACTTGGTGGTTTAGATACTGTTGAAGATTGGGATAATATGTTGTCAATGGGAGAACAACAGCGCCTAGCTTTTGCTCGTTTGTTGCTAACTAAACCCCGTTATGCAATTTTAGATGAAGCAACGAGTGCCTTAGATGTGCAAAACGAACAAAGTCTTTACCAGCATTTGCAAACTTTATCGACCACTTATATTAGTGTCGGACACCGACCTACCTTGTTGCAATATCACCATCAAGTTTTGGAAGTGCTAGGTGATGAAAGTTGGCGAGTGAGTTCTCCAGAAAATTATCAGTTTATGTCTAACACCACCTTTTTTTCCTCTAGGGAATAGCAAAAAATAGGTATTGTTCAATAATTGATAATTGATAATTGATAATGGATAATTGATAATTACCTATTCCTTTTAGGGAAAGGATTGAATAAAAGGAAAATAAATTCATTGTTTCTCCACGGCGAGTGAGAGGTTTTAAAGCTTAATTATTCGGTAATTGGTGGGATGATTTTCTACGCACAACTACAAACAAAAACTTTTTGATAACTAATTATCCGAAATATTTCTTCCTTCTTCCTTCTTACCGAAAAATAAGGGTTTAAAGTCTCTCCTTTACAGCGGTTTTCATTTCAGTAGACCACAGTAGGGACGTTCCATGGAACGTCCCTACAAGGTTTTGGTTGTGACGATGTAGTTTATCAATCTGAAAAGCACTGTAAAGGAGAAAAAAAATTCCCTTTTAACCAATCCTATTCTTTTCAAGAAGAGGTAATTATGCCATTTATCAAAAACTTTTATACATTTTGTTGAGTAGAGGAGTAGGGGATTTTAGGGACGTTTTGCTGCGCAATATGTTTGCGGAGCATTCCGGAACGGAAAACGCAGTTTTGTTATGTAATATCCGTGCAACAGAAGAAAAAATAAGAATAATTAACATTAAACTAGCTAAAATAAGCAAAAAAATAATTCTGATTGTATCGACAAATTAATAACTGAAGTATCGCCCAAGTAGAGTAATAATGCATGGGAATTGGTATTATTAAGAAACTGTTTGTAAAAGGAATATTAAATCCAGGTGCAGGGTGGGGAGGGTGAGGCGACAATAATTATGAACCGGAACCAAAATTTAACTTTCCGCACCCCACCCACCGAAAATTAATCACTCTAACCCTCGTAATCTTTACTTGTGCATTCACTCTCTAATTATTAATTATTAATAATTAGAGAGTGAATTATTACTTCTTCCTTACTCTCAAAAAAACTAATTCCAGATGCTCTACCAATCTAATTGATAGTTAAATCAACTTGATTCGGGGGAGTACCTGGAATTAATTTGTGACTTGACTTTATAGTTATTAATTTTAAGTTACTAAACTACATTTTATCTCGTCCACTACCTCGTTCATTAAAAAATATCCGAATTGGAGTTAAAAACCTGTGGATATTTGAGGTTGAATTATTTAATTGTAAGCTGCAGAACTTGCGGGAGACCATCATAGAGATTATGATAGAAATATCAATAGATAAGTAGAGACTCATGGTAATTTTCCATTGTCCATACAAGGAGTTACTACTACTTAATACAAATGTTATGCAGTGTCTTCAGGATAAAAGGGGTAATAGCTTTTTATGAATTTAAGTGTTTATTTAGGCCAGAAACTCAATTATCCTGTGGGTAAGCGATCGCTGAGTCTACTTGTTTCAACAAGATTTCTAGGGTAGAGGAGTTATCCACAACTATATCCGCCTTTTGACATTTTTCTTCTAGGGACATCTGATTATTAATTCGAGTGTAAGCTTGTTGTTGAGTCAAGCAGTCACGTTTCATTAATCTTTCTATTTGTTTTTGGGGAGTAGCATATATAACCCAAATTTCTGTTACTAAGTCCGTCATCTTAGCTTCAAATAACAATGGTATTACTAATACTACTGTAGGGTTTTGATATTGTATAGAGTTTTTCTGCCCAGATTCACTATTTTTTACCATAAAATGCTGAATATTCTGCTCAAAGCGATCGCGAACATAAGGGTGAATCTTTTGCTCTAACCAATGTAACTCTTTTTTATCATTAAAAACAATCTCTCCTAATCTTCGCCTATCTAGGTTACCATTAGGTAAGACAATATTTTTACCATAGTGTTCTACTATACTCTCTAAAATTGATGAGCCAGGTTGCACAACTTCCCGCGCATAAATATCTGCATCCCAAATTGGAAACTGGTAATTTTTACTCAAATAATTAGAGACAGTAGTTTTTCCCGTGCTAATACCGCCAGTTAAGCCAATTAGACGCATAATTTTTAAATCAAAAGTTAAAATTTAAAAGTCAAAAGTCAAAAACAAGATAAGTATTCAGCTGTCAGCTCTCAGCCGTCAGCAAAGAAAAAGATCGTCAACTAATTTTAATTAGTCCTGTACTTTGGCCAGACTATTAGCAGTCAGCAATCAGCTAATAGCTGAATGCTTACAAAACAAGATTTTCTCGGCTCAAAACTTTGACGATATAATAACCTTAGCAAATTATTTCATATTCTATTTGTGACATATTTAAAAGTGAATTGTTATAGTTCGAGATTACTTCTGACTTGCGCGTAGCACTATAGAAGCGATTTGGTATCTTTGGAGCTTGTTGAGGTTTTTGGCTCTTGAGTCAGGAGTGAGAGAAATAGAATAGAAGAAAAACACCCCTATTAATGTACCCTTATGCACCATCTTCCCCACTCTCCCACTCTCCCACTCCCCCCTCTCCCCACACTTCCCACACTTCCCACACTTCCCCTTCTCCTCATACTCCCGATCTATGAGATCCCTTCAGGAGTTCTATACAATGGAGAGTTCTTAATATTATGGATTAGAGTAGGATTGAAACCATAGTAATCTCATAATAAATTACCTTTAAGAGGATTAAAAAAATTATTCTTGACTAAAAAGTGGTTTTATGATAATCCAATAAAAAAATCTCACAAACCAATGAACTATGTACCCGTTGATAAAATTTACCAGATTCTCATAGCCGTTCCCTTAACTGGACTTTGGGTATTGGACACTACTGCGCTCCTACCATTAGATATCTCCGAAAATAATGGTAGGGTCGGAATAATTCCATGGCCAATATTTTCCGCTCAAACCGCATTAGCTCAACCATCGACTCAACCAATAGTTCCCGAACCAAACTCAACTAACACAGTAGTAACTCCGGTAACACCATCAAACAATTCTTCTCAAACCCGCTTCGATATTACAGGAGGAAAACGATCGGAAGATAATGCAAATCTTTTTCATAGTTTCACTAGATTTAATCTGGAAAAAAACCAAATTGTTAACTTTATATCTAACCCCAATATAAAAAATATTCTAACTCGTGTTACAGGTGGAGATGCTTCTGTAATTAATGGTTTAATTCAGGTAACAGGAGGAAATTCTAACTTATTTATTATGAACCCCGCTGGTGTTATTTTGGGTAAAAATGCTAGATTAGATATACCTGCATCTTTTGTCGTAACTACTGGTTCAAGTATTGGTTTTGATGATGGTTGGTTTAATTCTAGAGGTGAAAATAACTACGATATTTTAACAGGAAATCCCAGTGCTTTTTCCTTCCCGATGACGAATTCTGGAGCAATAATCAATGAAGGTGAATTAACTGTTGAACCAGGAAAAAGTGTAACTTTATTGGGTGGAACAATAATTAATACAGGTAAAATATCTGCACCTGGTGGTGAAATTACAATCTCTACAGTTCCAGGAGAAAATTTAGTCCGCATTAGTCAAGAAGGGCGTTTGTTAAGTTTAGAAATAAAAACGGAAGATGGAGAAAGTTTAAGCACAAATTCTACAGAAGAATTACCAACTTTAAATGCTTTATCTATACCAGAACTTTTAACTGGTAATAGTGAAGTTATGGAAATGGCTACTGGAGTGATGGTTAATGATGATAATCAAGTAGTTTTGACAGGTTCTAATCAGGTAATTCCTACAGATTCAGGTACAACTATTGTTTCTGGTTCTCTGGATATTTCTTCGGCAGAAAATTCGGAATTGTTAAATACAAGTAGAATCAATATTTTGGGAGAAAAAGTAGGATTATTTGATGCGAAGCTGAATGCTTCTGGTATTCATGGGAGTGGAAATATTAGAATTGGTGGAGACTTTTCAGGTTTAGGAACTGTTCCTAATGCTAGTCGTACTTATGTTGATGAAAAGACACAAATATCTGCTACATCTTTTTTAGGCGAAGGAGGTAATGTTGTTATTTCGAGTGTGGAAGAAACTATATTTTTAGGAAAAATAGAAGCTGTTAGTTATATTGGCGAAGAGTCTGTTTCAGTAGAACAAAACCCTACTGAAAATATAGTAGAAATTTCTAGTCAAGGAACTTTAATTTTTGATGGTACTGTTAATTTAGGTTCTCCAAATTCTTTGGGAAATTTATTATTGAAGGCTGAAAATATTAATGTTGTAGATGGAAATATCGATCTAGAAGATAATGATTTAACTGAAGAAACGGCAACAGAATCTGAAATTGCTGAATCATCAATGGAAGATAATGATTTAACTGAAGAAACGGCAACAGAATCTGAAATTGCTGAATCATCAATAGAAGATAAT
>NZ_JBNHEQ010000268.1:0-34089 GCF_050016015.1 Dapis hubbardiae BLCC-M172 | reverse complement strand
AACTGAAGAAACGGCAACAGAATCTGAAATTGCTGAATCATCAATAGAAGATAATACTTTAACTGAAGAAACGGCAACAGAATCTGAAATTGCTGAATCATCAATAGAAGATAATCCTTTAACTGGAGAAATAGCAACAGAATCTCGGATTACTAAATCATCAATAGAAGATAATCCTTTAACTGGAGAAATAGCAACAGAATCTGAAATTGCTGAATCATCAATAGAAGATAATCCTTTAACTGGAGAAATAGCAACAGAATCTCAGATTACTAAATCATCAATAGAAAATATATCAAATACAAATATTAGGATCGAAGCATCAGAAAACATAACTATCAACAATTTATCTGAAGCTGAATTAAACTTAGCAAATACAAGAGGTAAAATCTCATTTATAGCAGATAGTGACCAAAATAATTTAGGTTCATTTACGATAGATTCAGAAAATACTATTAATACTCAAGGAGCAGGAATTAGTATTTCTGGAACAACAATCAATACAGGTACTATTAATACAAAAGGAGGAGAACTAAATCTTAGCAGTAGTCAAGGTTTTGTTATGTCTAATAACTTATCTACCGCTAATTCAAATACAACATTAGAAAGTAATGGAGGAGATATAAATATTGATGCTCAGGGAGATGTTATTACAGGAGAAATTAATTCCAGTGGAGACTCCAGAGGTGGAAATATTAATCTCAATAGTCAAACAGGTAGGATTGAGATTACAACAGTAGGTATAGATGCTACTTCTGCAAATGGTAAGGGTGGGGATATTACGATAAATGCTGCTACTGATATTGATACAGAAAATATTAATGCTGAAGGTAAACAAAGTGGTGGAAATATTGATATTATATCTGAAAATACTCTCAACCTTCGGCGAATATCAACATCAAGTGACAGCATAGAAACTGGCAATATTTCTCTGACTGGAAACGAAATTAACCTTTTAGGTGGAGAAAATAGTATTAGTAGTAATGGAAAACTTACTCTACAGTCAGCATCAGAAAATCAAAATATTACTCTGGGAGGGTTTGAAAATACAGAAGCGCTTAACCTAACAACATCAGACTTAGCAACTTTGGTAAATGGTTTTGCATCTATTACCATCGGGAAATCTGAAAATTCCGGTACTATTACTATATATTCTCCAGAAAACAACAACAACAATGGAGTGAGATTTCACGATCCCCTGACTATCCAAGCAGAAACAATTACAGGTACAGGTACAATAACTGGAATAGATGGTGCCAAAATTACTCTAAATGCTAATCGAGATATTCTCACTGGCGATATTTCCGCACCTGGAGACATTAGCATTACTAGCATTCAAGGAGATGTCAAGGTTGGAGATGTTACCACAAATACATCAGAAAATAGTATAGGCAAAATTGATATTGTTACTGGTGGTGCTATAGAAACAGGAAGACTAACTACCACAGGAACAACAACAGGAGGAAATATTAATCTGGAGGCAGGCGATCGCCTAACTACAGGTAGAATAAATTCCAGCGCTACATCAGGAAATGCTGGGGAAGTTAAATTGAGTGCGGAAAATGATATTGAAGTTATATCTGTAAAAGCAGAAGGTGGAAATATTGGAGGTAATGTAGAAATTAGTACAGATGATACTCTCAGAATAACAGGTACTTTTTTCAGTCAAAATCAGAATATTGCTAGCATTTCTACTGCTGGAGAATTAGCAGGGGGAAATATTACTATTAGTACAGGAAAAACACCTTTTACCTTAGGAAACGCTACAACTAACGGTTCTGTCGGAGCAATTACAGATGGAAAATTTACCATCTCGCCCGATCGCTCTCTACCCAATAGGTTTGATTTAAAAGAAGTCGAAAACTCTCAACCACAGAATAATAACTCTACTGAAACTATCACAGAATCACAGAGTCAAGAAAGTCAACTGCAACCAGATACAATAGAGTCTAATAATTCTAACGAAGAAAATCAAACTGATACAGTAATTCAACCAGAATTAGTAGAAGCATCAGAAAATCTAGAATTAGTCGAAGTGTCAGACAATATTGAGGTAGAAACACCTCAAGTTCCTATTGACGAAAATAATGAGTTATCCTTAAACACAAACCAAGAAGTACAGATAGCATCTCAAGATCCCGAAGTAAGTTCACAAGTTTTAGACAGTTCTGAAATTACTACCTCAGTCACAGAAAATGTAGATCATCTCCAAACATCCATAAATTCAGAAGAACAAATTCCCCCATTAGTCCTAGAAAATCAAACTACAGTAGAATTAGCACAACCTGATAATTCTCAATTTATTGTCGAAAATTCAGAAACAACTATTATTTTAGAAGATACAAACTCTACTGTAACTCCACCAGTTTCCGAGCAAACTGTTGCTATAGAAAATCCAGCTCAAGGTAAGTCTTCGCAGAAACTAACTCCAAGCATAGTCGTAGAAGAAAATATTACAACTACTGCTTCAGAAATTTCTCCCAAGAATAATTTCCATCAAATTAGCTTAACAGACACCGTATCCCAGATAGAGCTAACCAGAGGCAGAGAATTTGCTAGTTATTTAGGAAAAAATATCTCTAAGAGAACTGCCACAGCAGCAAATATCCGCAATACTCTCAGTAGTGTTGCCAAAATTGGCATCAAACCAGCAATTATATACGTCTCTGCACAACCCAATTATTTACAACTACAATTATTTTTGCCCAATGGTAAACCAGTTGTTAAAAGTATTAAGAAAAGCAGGGAGGAGGTAATGAAGGTTGCTAAAAAATTCAGCAACCAAATTAGAACCCCTAGTCAATTAGATTCTCACGATTATTTATCAAATGCTCAAAAATTATATCAATGGTTGATTGCTCCAATAGCTGAAGAGTTGGTAGCTAATAATATAAATATGACAATTTTTTCGATGGATAGTGGGTTGAGAACTATTCCAATAGCAGCTTTACACGATGGTCAACAATTCCTAGTAGAAAAATATAGTTTAGGGTTAATTCCTAATTTTACTTTAACAGATACAAGATATGTCGGATTAAATGGTTCTCAAGTTTTGGCAATGGGAGCATCGGAATTTCCCGCTCATGCTAATCAAACACCTCTACCAGCAGTACCTGTAGAACTTAAAACCATTGTAAATAATCTTTGGCAGGGTAAGTCTTTTTTAAATCAAGAATTTACTCTGGAAAATTTACAGCAACAACGTAGCAAAGAAAAATTTAGAATTATTCACTTAGCTACTCATGGAGAATTTCATCCAGGGAGTGCTGATAATTCTTATATTCAATTTTGGGATACTAAGCTACGGTTAAATGAGTTGCGTCAGTTACGTTTGTATAGTCCCCAAGTTGAATTATTGGTATTGAGTGCTTGTACTACTGCAGTGGGAGACGAAGATGCTGAGTTAGGTTTTGCAGGGTTGGCAGTACAAGCTGGAGTAAAGTCTGCTTTGGCAAGTCTTTGGTACGTTAGCGATACTGGCACATTAGCTTTAATGACTGAGTTTTATCAACATTTGTCAAAAAGACCTATTAAAGCAGAAGCGTTACGAAAAGCTCAATTGGCAATGTTAAGGGGAGACGTGCATTTAGAAAATCGTCATATTCTCCGAAATGGTAATCAACATTTAGCTTTACCATTAGAGTTAGTTAGAGAAGGCAAGAGAGATTTATCTCATCCTTATTATTGGGCAGCATTTACCATGATTGGTTCACCTTGGTAATATGAAGCAGCTCTTAAGGGAAATAAGGAAATTAAAAATCTCACTTTCTTAGACAAAAGCGAGCTTAACTACTGATTGAAAAAAAGTTTCTATTTTCGAGCAAAAATTCCAGATTTACAACTGGGAATACCGAAGCTTAAAATATAGAACAAAATTAATACTAAAGTTTCTATAGTAGTTACCAACTTGATGTTTTACTTACTCAAGATTATTTATATAAGTAAGTAAAAACTTGAGTAGGAGATTTTCAAACTCAAATCATAGCTTAATTATTAATTACTATTTTTCTACAGGTAATCGTCACAATTAACTTATATATTAGGATAGGAGTTGTAAATGTTAAATACTTTAAAAAAATCTGGTTCAGATAATCCATATCTGTTAAGCAGATCTAAGGAAGCAGTTGTTGATGAAATTATTCGCCCAAATGAACTTGGTAGAATCCGCTATCGGGGTAGTATATGGAATGCTAAATGTCTCCAAGAAATTACAATTGATCCTGAAGAGATTGTATATGTGGTAGGTAATGATAATATTACTCTGATTGTAGATACTGTTCCTCACAACGATGATAATTATCCTTGCGAAAACAAGAAAAAATCACCTTCTGTAGCCCCTTTATTTTTCCTTGGTAATTTCTTACTACTGCTCTTAATGTTGTTGTAATTTTCACCACAAATGGCAGAAAAACTTCAATGCATTCATGTCCGCTTTTAAACTTCCAGTAGATGCTTATTTTTATTAGTGATGTACTCCCACACAAATATTTCAGTGTGGGATTATCCTACTATAAAATATTCACATTTTAATCAACAAAAAAACTACTAAATCAGGTTAGTCAAATTAAAGCTTTGTCTTAGTGAAAAAATCCACAAATATAAACCGTAATATAAGCAATTATCTGAAGTATTGATCGACTAAGCGTGTCTAGATGATTCAAACAATAAGAGGAGCAAATTTTTATCAACATTATCTGGGAAAATTAAAATTATCGAATAATTATTAATTAAATAATTCAGCTTTATTAGCCTCCCCTTGGCTGCGCCGCGAGCTGTCGCTCTACAAGGGAAAAAAAGTGCTAGGATATTTCCTTATATTCAATTCCCTTACGGTTTTAACCAGAGGTAATTATCAATTATCCATTATCCATTAATGAATTACTCCTCTATAGAACCATTTTCTGCTGGAGCTTCAAACTTATAACCTACTTTCCAAACAGTTGTTATATACTCAAAATCACAGCCAGATTCTCTAAGCTTTTTGCGAATCTGACCAACGTGTACATCAGAACACTTTAGGTCTCCCACCCATTCACTATCCCAGACTTTATTGTACAATTCGGAGCGTTTCCAAGCATAGCCAGGTTTACTAGCCATACAAGATAATAAATTAAATTGTATATGAGTTAGAGGAATAATTTTATTCTTAAATTTCGCTTCTCTGGTAGTAGAATCTATTACTAAATCCCCAAATATAAGTTGCTTTGATTTTTTTTGAGAAGGTAGTCTTTGACGCTTCAAGATTGCTCTAATACGGGCACCAAGTTCTACCAAACCAAATGGTTTTGTCAGATAATCGTCAGCACCTAAGCCAAAACCTTTGACTTTATCCGCTTCATCAACTAAACTGGTTAGCATCAGTACAAACACATCATTATAATTTTGCATTTCCTGACAAAGATGAAAACCAGTAGTATCAGGTAGATTGATATCTAAGACAACTAAGTCTGGTTGAAATTTCTTAAATAAAACTAAAGCTGTTTTACCATCTTCTACAGACTCTACTTGATAGTTTTGTTGATTTAAATAGCGATGAACTAAGTTTCTAATTGCTGGGTCATCATCCACCACAAGAATCTTAATAGATACCATATTAAAACTATCCTATTTTTTCCATCTTTACTTTATAAGTTTAACTGCTAGGGTAATTATCGCAAAATCACCCTTTAGGGGAATGGCCATTTGCCTGTATAGGACTCAGGAAAAAATCATAGTGGTCATAATTGAATAAACAATTACGTATTATATCAAATCCGGTTATACGGTAATCGCAAAATTACTTCCTCAACTTAGAGATGTTCTATTGAATACGAATTTAAAAATTCATGCTATTCAAATGCTTTCTTTCTCCTGACTCCTGACTCCTGAGTCCTGAATTCTAGCGCGATACGATAATTAATTACCCGGATTCTATATTAGTCAAATTCAAGCTTTTTATTAGTTACTTTTATTAGTTATAAAATACACAAATATCAACAGCAATATCAGCATTTTTTTGAAGTATTGATCGAGTGAGCGTGTCCAGATGATTCAAACAATAAGAGGAGCAAATTTTTATAAAAATTATCAGGCAAAATTAGAATTACTTACTCCTCTAGAGAATCATTTTCTACTGGAGCTTCAAACTTATAACCTACTTTCCAAACAGTTGTTATATACTCAAAATCACAGCCAGATTCTCTAAGCTTTTTGCGAATCTGATCGACGTGTACACTAATACACTTTGGGTCTCCCACCCAGTCACTACCCCAGATTTTATTGCACAACTGAGACCGTTTCCAAGCATAGCCTGGTTTACTAGCCATAAAAAATAATAAATTAAATTCTATATGAGTTAGAGGAATAATTTTATTCTGAAATTTCGCTTCTTTAGTAGTAGAATCTATGAATAAATCCCCGAATATGAGTTGCTCTAATTTTTTTCGAGGATCTGGTCTTTGACGGTTCAAATTTGCTCTAATACGAGCACCAATTTCTACTAAACTAAATGGTTTTGTGATATAATCGGGACCAATCCAACCATAGCCCGGTCTGTGATCTAAACTTACCATTATCAGTCCAAAAACATAATTATAACTGTTCATTTCATTATAACTTTTCATTTCGTCATAAAGCTGAAAACCAGTAGTGTCTGGTAAATCATTATCTAAGATAACTAAGTCTGGTTGAAATTCTTTAAACAAAACTAAAGCTGTTGCACCATCTTCTGCAGACTCTACTTGATAGTTTTGTTGACTTAAATAGCGATGAACTAAGTTTCTAATTGCTGGGTCATCATCCACCACAAGAATCTTCTGAGATTCCATAAACTTATAACCTACTTTCCAAACAGTTGTTATATACTCAAAATCACAGCCAGATTCTCTAAGCTTTTTGCGAATCTGACCAACGTGTACATCAGAACACTTTAGGTCTCCCACCCATTCACTATCCCAGACTTTATTGTACAATTCGGAGCGTTTCCAAGCATAGCCAGGTTTACTAGCCATACAAGATAATAAATTAAATTGTATATGAGTTAGAGGAATAATTTTATTCTGAAATTTCGCTTCTCTAGTAGTAGAATCTATTACTAAATCCCCGAATATGAGTTGCTCTGATTTTTTTGGAGGATCTGGTCTTTGACGGTTCAAATTTGCTCTAATACGAGCACCAAGTTCTACTAAAGCAAATGGTTTTCTGAGATAATCGTGAGCACAGAAGTAATCAATCTTATATGTGGTTGTTTCATCATCTAAATTCCTCAACATCAGTACAAAAACATCATTATAGCTTTTCATTTCCTGACAAAGCTGAAAACCATTAGTGTCTGGTAAATCCATATCTAAGACAACTAAGTCTGGTTGAAATTCTTTAAACAAAACTAAAGCTGTTGCACCATCTTCTGCAGACTCTACTTGATAGTTTTGTTGACTTAAATAGCGATGAACTAAGTTTCTAATTGCTGGGTCATCATCCACCACAAGAATCTTCTGAGATTCCATATTAAAACTATCCTATTTTTTCTATTGTTACTTTATAAGTTTAACTTCTACAGCAATTATCGCCAAATCAACGCTTATATCATGTCTCTTTGAATAACCACAATAAAAAATTTAGGGAGTAGGGAGTAGGGAGCAGGGAAAAACTTCAAAAATATTCTCCCTTAGAGATGAATAACATTTTTATTATGGCTAATTAATGAGACTTGATATTAGTTGTCACACAGTTTAGATATATAGCGTTTCTCAAATTATTGAGGTACAGTTGTTTTTCTTATTTTCCACTCCCTGTTTCTCAAATTAATACTCCCTACTCCCTCTTTTCCGGAGAGGTCTAATTTCAGCAATTAACAATTAACAATCAATTATTAATTATTGAACTTTTATCTTTTGATTTGGACGTAGCGCTATATCTCTACCCTAAACTCTTCAAACGTCAAATCCTGGAGACTTGGTGACTGCAATCTCAGCCATCAAACCCCCAGGATTTCAAAGACAACTTAAAACTGTAGTGTCTCCTGAGAAGGCAATATTAATTAATTAAGCATTATTTATTCAGCCACAGTAGCCAACTCTGTACTACCAGTGCTGCGCTTTCTTGTTAAGGTATTAAACAGTAACACACCGATGGCCTTAATCAAATTACCCTCTAATTCATTGAACATTTTCATGTTCATGCCAAAAGCAGCGTTCGCCTCATCAACCATTCTATCTGCTGTTGCTTGATCGATGGGTAAATCATTCATTGCCTGACGATAGTTATTCTTGAATGCTTTCTCATCTGAAATTTCTGGGAATTCATAGAAAGCAGTACCTTCTCCATCAGTTAAATTCATACCTCTCTGAGCAATTTTCTTGAGAATTTGACCGCCAGACAAATCTCCCAAGTAACGAGTATAGGAATGAGCTACTAACAATTCTGGTTCTTTTTCAGAGATTTCCCTAATTCTCTGTACATAAGCTTGACCAGCATCAGAAGGAGCAACTTGCTCGCGCCAACCAGCACCATAATAAAATTTTAGGTCTTGCTCTAAGCTTTGCTTACGGTTTAGTTCTGGAAAGTAAACCTTGGAAATGATTGGATGTTCCTGGTGGCGTTGCATCTCTTCTTCCATTGCAGAATAAACAAAGTAAAGATTCTTAACTAAAGTCCGGTAGGAAGTCTTTTCTACAACTCCTTTTAAAAAACACTTGACAAAACCTACATTTTCTGCGTTTGTGTGAGCTTTTTTGGTTCCTTCACGCAATTGAGTTGCTAGGTTTACACTCATGTTAAATTCCCTTACTGATACTAAACTATACAATTGGCCGTATCAATTCCTACAGAAACTTAGAAATTAAATTGCCTATTTGAATACCTTAGAATGAATAGATGAAAATTTACGTTAAGAATAATTAAGAAGTAACCATGAAGCAGATTTTGGATGATGTCTCATACCATTGTACATTGAATTGGCATCTGTGAATCATCAGCAATTTACTTGGATAAGAGGGTCTTAACTGTGAACTTTTGTATTAAAAACTGTTACTTTAATTATAGAGTATCTAGGCCAAAATCAAATTATTAAATTTTCATTAAAAAATTTAGCTTTTGCGATCGAATAATATCCACTTCGCTTGCAGAGTATGACAAACGGAAAAGCTTTTTGACAACAAAATAATCAATCATTTTAGATAATTATGGAATTGCGAGGTATCTGGCTGACAAATGTTGATAGTAAAATTCTCTATTCTAGAGATAAAATTGCTGAAGCAATGAATTTTCTGGTCGAAACAGGATTTAATGTTGTATTTCCTGTGGTTTGGAATAAAGCATTTACTCTCTACCCTAGTCAACTAATGAGAAAAACTTTCGGTCGAGAGATAGATCCTCTATACCAAGGTCGCGATCCTCTAGCAGAGGTCATCACAGAAGCAAAGCGAGTGGGTATGAAGGTTATTCCTTGGTTTGAATATGGGTTTGTTAGTTCTTATAAACAAAATGGAGGGTTGCTACTGAGCAAAAAACCGGAATGGAGAGCTACGGACTGTAGAGGGAATTTATTGGTGAAAAATGGTTTTGAGTGGATGAATGCTTTGGATGAAGAGGTGCAGAATTTTTTGCTCGCTCTGGTTTTGGAAGTTGTGAGAAATTATGACATTGATGGTATTCAGGGAGATGATCGAATGCCAGCATTTCCCTCAGAAGGTGGTTATGATGGGAAAACTATGGCACGTTATCGTCAGCAGTTTTCTTGTTACCCTCCCCAAAACCATAAAAATCAGAAGTGGTTAAAATGGCGAGCGGATATTCTGACAGATTTTTTGGCTCGTTTATACAGAGAAGTTAAAGCAGTTAAACCTAATATTTTGGTTTCAATGGCACCTAGTTTTTATAAGTGGAGTTTCAATGAATATCTCCAAGACTATCCTACTTGGATCAACCGAGAAATTGTTGATATTATTCATCCTCAACTTTATCGTCGTGACTTTTCTAGTTACAAAACTATTGCGCAACAGTTAGTAAGGCAACAGTTTACTAGAAGTAAGTTGAGCAAAGTATTTCCAGGAATTTTAATCAAAGTTGGCTCTTATCGTATTAGTGTGGATTATTTGTTGGAAGCGATCGCCTATAACCGTTCTGTAGGTATTAATGGAGAGGTGTTATTTTTCTATGAAGGTTTGCGAGAGAATAATGATGAGTTGGCTAAAGCATTGAGAAAAGATGTTTATTTTTGATAGTTATACTACTTTGAAAAAAGAATCCTACAAAAAGCTGCATCTTGATCGGAGATTCTTAAAAACATCTGAGTTACTCCATATTCTTTCCAATATTTATGGAATCTCAATTTTGGGTATTTCAACCAAATCTATCTAAACTGAATTCATGCGTGCGAAATGTTCCTGCAACATCCGGTGAATAAAGATGTAACTGCCACCCACTTTTCTCAGAAAAATACGCTCAGAGGCATAATCAAGGAAAGAAGCATAGTTCCAGGGTATATACCGATTACGATATAGGATAATCCGCAAAACAAAGTGCTTAATGCAAGCTCCACCAGCCAGAAATGCAAAGGGTATAGCCATTGTTAGTATCATGTATGTCCAGAATGAGAGTTCTGCCATACTCAAGGTTGGCTCTTGCTCGCTTCCTACAGGCATCAAAAAATGCCATGTCATCGAAATGCTGTAAGCAACCCCAAAAAAAACTCCTAAAAGACTAAGAACAAAAATATTTTTTGCTGACTTCCAAATTCCTTGATTGGGAAAGGTTGTCTTTTCTACAGATGTTTCTACACTAATACCACCTAAAATAAAAAGCTCAGGACCGAAAAGTATCACGAAAAATAAACAGGAAATTAAGCCACCTATCAATACGCCCAACACCCCTAATAAAAGGCCAAAAAGGTCTGTCTGATTAAAATATGCGGTTACCCCAATAACAATTATACCGATGATTATATATATAATAGCTGAAATAACTCCGAGAATCAACAACGATATAAAATTCCTTCTTAATGTTTTTACTGCGCTACTCAATGACCATTTGACAGCTTCAATAGGCTCTATGTTTGGCTCGAAATAGTTATACATCAAAAGGTTGTAATATAATTTAAGTAAGTCTCCTAAAGGAGCAAGATATTTAACAAAAAAAATCTTTTTTAAGCAGTTAATATTTGCGATCTTCTTAACCCATTCACATAGGAAAAATGGCTTTTCAATTATTAGTTTTCATGCCATTATAAAAGAGGAAAGAAAATAATAAAGTATCATCATTAAAAATGAAAAATAAGGGTTTTTTACTGAATCAATTAGGCTATTAGATAAGTACCCCATTTTTTCAAGTTCATAATAATAGTTTTTTATGATTGGAAAGCCGACAAAATTGAGTGCCCCGAAAGCCAAAAATATAAATAGCGGAACAGCAAGTACATAGAGTAATTTTTGTACATTTGTTTTCAACTATCTAGGCTGTAAATTTTCAATGAGAAATACAGTTTGTGATTCCTTAGTCATACGTTGCGCCAACCAAGTTAACCACAATATGGTTTGAAAATTCTGATATGGAGATTGATATTCTCTAGGCTTACCAACTTTTTCCTGGTGGAACATCCGCTTAATATAAGAATCGAATAGATGTTGACGGCGTTCTTGCACCGAACCAGTCTGAGGCAGCTCTTCAACCTTCTTGCCTTGATAAGCTAAAGTCATTACGCTAAGTGTCAGGGGAGATTTTGCTAGCTCTTGAAGTGCGCTGTCTTCCTGAAGTAAAGTTTTTACTGCTTGCAATTGCTCACCAGTCTTGTTCAAATATTTGTTAATCTGCTCAGGTGTCAGAGAGCGAATAAAAATTGAACCTCGCAATCGCAAATGGGTAGAGAGAGCTTCATATTCTGCAATACGGCTACATACTACTACCTCAGTTTGTCCATGATCTTCCATAAATTTATTGATAGCTTGGACACAAGCTTCCCGATCTTGAGCCTTTACCTCGTCCAAACCATCCAGTAACAGTATCAGTTTTTGCTGTTCCACCCAATCTTTACCAACAGCCTTGGAAACTTGATACTTGCTCAAAAGTTCCTCCAAGAGCCAATCTGCTATCGTTTGTTGCCTAAGTCTCCAAGAAGATAAGTTAAATACAACTGGAATTAACCGATTTACATTTTCTTCAGCACAAGTGATCAAATTCTCTGCCAGTTTTAGGAGGGTAATAGTTTTACCCGAACCAGGCTCCCCCAAAATTAATAGAGTTCGTCCGTCTCCTATTTGCTCAAAGAACTCAGTTGCTCCTACTCCCGGAGGCAAACTCTCTCTAGATTCTTCAGATAGTTCCTCAAAACCAATAAACGGACGTTCTACTAAATCTGATCGCTCTTCTAGACCAAGTTCAATCATTGCCTCGGTATACAATGATTTTTCTAAAACCCCTTTTATCCAGGAGTCCTTGACTTTACTGAGCAAGACTGTCCTCTGTCGGTTTTGCTCACGAGTCAAGTTCTTTTCTGTCAGAGATACTTGTTTCCCAACTAATCCAGATAGTTGGGTAATGAAGTTTTGAGTAACAGTTCCATGAGCTTCTTGGATAAACCCCTGAACCTTCCCTCCAGATATCTCAACACCATTGACATTATTAAAAGTCATTTTTTAAGCTATTTTTATTAATTGAAGTTCTGAGTTATATTTCCAGTATTTTGCTGTGTCAAGCCTTGAACCTGGCCTCCAGAAATTTGAATATTAAACTTTCCCTCTGCTGCTTCTTGAGGATTTAATTGTTCTAGTAACTTTTGAGCTAGCTTGATAATTTCTTCGTCTTTATCAGCTCCAGCCTCAATTAATTCATCTTCTAAAAGAGGTTTCGTCTTTTCGGGCTTTTTCTCGTACTTATCCAGAATAGCAACTGAATCTGATTTACCCTGGCTCTCAAATTTACGTTTGATCAAAGCCTTCAAGCCATTATAAGCATCTGGAGCTGCATCACCAGCAGCTTTCGCTGCTCCAGCAACCAATGCAGCAAAAATAAGAGAAATAGGTTCCATCGTTTATCCTCAATAATTTAGTAGTAGATAGTCTTTATTGTTTCTCCACTACCCACAGCATTTATTATAAACTACCAGTACATTAACCTCTGATCAGCGAATTTCATAAAATTTTACAGTATCTAGCATTAGGCCACCGAAATAGTGAGACTTACACAATTTTTAAACTCAAATATAACCTAAACTCCCTTTATTAAGAGGCAGATACATTTATGCTTTCAGTCAACCAATCTAAAAAAACAGAAATAACTCTCTGTACGAATCACCATTTTCTTGATATATCCAGATTTCAGTTATTTCAGGTATTTTCCTTGCTACTACTGGGTTTAAAGCCATTTTACAGTTAGTCAATTTTTAGAGGCGATTACTTATCTCAACTCAGCAACACTCGCTCATAGACTTTAGCCCAATTCTGTTGTTCAACTTCAGGAGCTAGTTCTCGTAACGCTTTTTCTTTAGCAGCTTTACCTAACTGCTGCCGTAACTGAGGCGATCGCTCTAACTTGCGCAAAGCAACAGCTAACTCTTCACTCGAACCTGGGTTAACAACTAAAGCATCAACACCATCTGTCAAAATTTCCCCAATGGCATCAACATTAGATCCTACTATAGCTCGACTAGCTAACATTGCTTCTAACATAGCATTAGGGCAACCATCATTTAGAGAAGGAATCATAAAAACATCCATCTGAGGTAAATATGTCATCGCCTCAGAACGACTTAACATTCCTGTGACAATTATGCGATCGGCAATACCGCTGTTCTGGAGTTCTTGTTGCCAATATTCTTGTTCCCGCGCTACAAAATTACCTACTAATAGTAATGTTAATTCAACATTTTCTTTAGTTAGTTGAGAGCAAGCATCAAGGAGATATTCTAATCCTTTTTTATCCCGAAACCTACCTACGGAACCAATAACCATTCCTCGGAAATTTTTTACCAGTTCTGGAGTAGGAAAATTATCAAAATCTACTGGTTGAATAGAATTCCAAAAAACTGAGGATTTTTCCTCTATATTAGATACTAAAATTTTAGCACGTTTGAATAAATCTTCACTTACAAAAGTTAGCCAAGATGCCTTCTCCAAAGTCCAAGATAACTGGGCGTGTTGTTCGGGCGCAAAAATATGTTTGTGGAGGTCACTACCACGAATACTATTAATTACTGGTAGGTCATTTTCCAGAGCTAATAATGTTGTTAAAAAACCTGTTTCTTTAATAAAAAAGGAATGAAGTAAGTCAAAATTAAACTGTTGATGGAGCTGTTTAAGTTGAAAATATATTTCACTCCGATAATCCATAATCATTACGCTAGGTGAATACAGTTCTGTCGTCCGAACTGCTGCTTTTAAACGATGAACTGAGATGCCATCTTGTTCAATAGTTTGACGACTAGAACGTTGGATATTTTTCTTTCTTTTATTAGCATGAAAAACAGCAACATGAACTTCATAATCCAACTCTACTAACATTCGAGCAATGCGGTAAACTGACTCAGCAACTCCACCAACATCAGGTGGAAATTCTAAAGTAGTTAAACAAACTTTCTTTTTCATAATTTTTGATTCAAGTAAGGAACATTCAATAATGGATAATGGATAATTACCTCTTTCTTTTAGGGAGAGGATTGGATAAAAGGAAAAACCTTACATAAGGTAAATATTTCCCCAACTTTTACACAAACTATACCAGCGGACATGATATAAATTATTACCAAAAAATCAAAGAAATAATATTTCCTTATATTCAATCCTTGAGGATCAAACTCAAGGTAATGATCCATTAATGAATATGCCTATATTCGATAATTTGATAATGTCATAACTGCTCTGGCGACTATACTAATCCTAAATGATTTCTGAAAAAAACTTTAGGGGTTTTATTTCTAAATCTCATTTTTTACCTGGGTTTGGAGACCAAACCCCTACGATTAAATATTATAGCAATTCCCAAGAAGCGTGAGGTACAAAATTCTAGGTTTTAGGGAACACTTAACTGGGAAATAAGGAATAGAAAAGAAATTAAAGATAGGTGTACCTCATAAGCTTGAGAAACGCTATACAGAATAATTAATAATTAAATAATTCAGGTTTATTAGCCTCCCTTGTCAAGAGGAAAAAAAGTGCTAGCATATTTCCTTATATTCAATTCCGTAACGGTTTGAACCAGAGGTAATTATTATCCATTAATAAAAACCTATTTAGGATTGCTATACTATTAACTAATTAAACAACTGATTCTATTTTCTGACACAAGCTTTCCAGATAGAATGCAGTTTTTTTTACACCATCAAAATCGAATTTACTAACAGTAGCTTCATATTGCAGATAATTGATAATTTGTTCGGCAAATTTTTATGGTACTAAATCTTCGGGATGAGTAATTTTAACAATTCCCATTTCTTCTAATTTTCTTACCAGCATAGTTTGTTCTTGGTCTCCATTTCCTGTAAAAGCAATCATCATTGCTCGAACACCAGTCATTAATATATTCATAGTTGTGTTATACCCTGACATACTAATTGATAGTTCGGAAATCTCCATATAATTTAGCAAGTGGGGTGTCTAACGTTGAATATTAATATTAGTTTGACCTGTTGCTAAATCTTGCAGTTTTTCCAAACTTCTTGAGGAACAAAAGGTCTGTTCAATAATTAATAATTAATAATTACCTCTTCTTAAAAAGAAGAGGATTGGTTCAGAGGAACTTTTTTTGTCCCTGAAAGGAGATGCTTTAAACCTTAATTTTTCGGTAAACGTTTGAATCTGATGAGGTAAACTTTCTTTTAAAATAGGAGCAGTTTTAACTATACATTCTAGCAGTTCATGTCCGAATCTACCACCACCAACACTAACTAAAATTAATGGTTTTTTCTCTTGAATTTTAGTCCTAGTTTCACAATCAACTCTAGGAACTTTTTGAGCAACATATCCTGTATAATGCACCTGACAATTTAAGTCATTGACACGAGAAAAAGTCTCTTCTAACCGAATAAAATTTGGGTCGCTATGAACCAATAACATATCAAAGTATTTATTGATTAATTTACAAACTTTTTCTTCATGGCGTGCCTGATTTTGTTTAGGTACTACAATATCTCGCAAACTACTTACTACTTTTGTTCATATTTTATTTGCTTGTTTTATCACAGGAATTAATTCTGGAGAAAACCTTCTTCTGCCAAAAGGAAATAACTCAATTATCAGGATATCAGGTTTTAACCTATCCAAGATTTCCAGCAACTGATTTTTCCTAGCTTCTAGCACTTCTTCTACAGTTTCAAACTCATCAGGAATCAAAAGTTTTTCAAATTATGGATCTGTTTTAATGGCAGGAATATTTACCATTTCCACACTAGGTGGGATAGGAAATTATTCTATTACTTCACCACCATTGATAAAACAAACATGGAATTTTCTTTCCCAACCTTTGACAATTTATATGCTTCTAATTAGATGCCCGATACCTAGAAGGTGTTGGCAGTAAAACATTACTTTTTTCATTAAATTAATACCTCTAATTTTTAATGTATGCTGTAATTTACTTGATTGGTAATTATTTGCTAAAGTTACGGATAAACTATCGAAAAAAATACTTATTTTCGACCTACTGCTAAAGGTTGTGCATCAGGATAATTATAAGCAATATAGCTATAATTAGTAGATATTTTTCTATAAAGTAACTTGTAAGTCAAGTCAACAATTCGAGGTAGTCCGTCTAAGTCTAAGTTAAATAATTTAGGCTGATTTTTAGCAGTATTTTTTAGTTTTTCTAGAACTGCTATCATCAAATTTTCTGGAGCTAATACGTCTGGATGGATTGCCTTGAGTAGACCTACTTTATCCATAGATTCAGCACGAATCAACTGTTCTTTAACTGGCTTAGTTCTCGGTACAATAACTGCTGGTTTACCCAAGGATAAAATTTCACAAACTGTATTATATCCACCCATAGAAACAATAGTATCCGCAACGTTCATATAGCTGATTAATTCATCAGTAAACTCGATAATTTTTACATTAGAATACTTTCTTACTTTTCGATGGAGTGCTTCTTGCTTTTCCTGTGGCATTTCAGGACCACAAATAATTAAACTCCTAATTTTATCTTGTTTTTCTAAATAATCTAATCCTGAAATATAGTTGTCAATTAAATGATAACCATCGGCACCACCCCCTGGAGTTACTAACACAAATTTTTCGTCATAATTAATATTTAATTCTTGCCGTATTTCGTCATTATTTTTTCGTTCTGCTCTACGACGAATGTAACCACAATGTTTGACTTTTTCTGAAATTGCAGCAGGAAATTTATATTCTTTAGTTATGTCAAAAACTTCCTGCATACCCACTACCCAAACTTGGTCGTAAAACAGTTCAATTCCTTCATAGTATCTCTTGCTTTTCCATTCTGCGATTGTTTTTTTAGGAGTATCAAGTATATCTCTGAGTAATAGCACAAATTTAGGAGAGTAATCAGAATTTTTAATATACTCTAGAGTATCTCTCAATTCTTCTTGCAACCCATAAGGTTTTTTGTCTACTAAAATAATATCTGGTTTAAAATTTATTGTCGTTATCTTAATTAACTCAGACCGCAGTTTAAAAGTTTCTTTTATTTCAGTTCCCAGATATTTAACTGCGAGTTCACCATACTCATTTCTACCAATACATGGAAGCTTAATGTAATCAAGTCCTTTTGGCATCCGAAAACTATGCACTACTGGAGAACTACATACAAGCAATATTGATAGTTGAGGAATTGCCTCTAGTAAGTATCGGCAAATTGTTAGCATTCTGCGTAGGTTTCCCAAACCATAAGTATCATGGGAATAAAGCATTATCTTCATCGAGACTTACCTCATTTTTTGGTTAAAGGTGTTAAATACTGAATAAATATAAGAACAGCGCAGTGAGGGTTGGAGAAGCAAACGTCCAATCTTGTCTATTGACAAAGACTTAAATGTAAGTATAGACTGTGAAGATGCGGTTGGCTTCACCGTCAATGCCTGTAGATGAGTAACCGCCAACGGTAGGGACGTTGCATGCAACCTCCGTACAGCAGGAAGTAAACATCAATTTGTCACGTTATGTGACGCTTTGTATCAGTTTTATGAAGCAGTAGAGACATTTCACAGATCGTTCCTGTGGTCTACCGAAATGAAAACCGCTGTAAACTATATTTTTCCTGCTAATTATCAACTTTTGTAAAAAATAACCTAGAGGTCTATCCAAGTCAAGTCCTCTAGGTTATTTGTTAAGATTAGAGCAAATTTTTTTTATTCAACCGTATGTCCAGAAGCAGTAATTACTTCCTTAATGGACTCTTCAGATGCTTTAGCTTCTACTGTAACTATCTTTTGCTCCACATCCACTTGGACATCAGCTTCAGACTCAAGATTTTTGATTGCTTTAGTAATAGTATCTGCACATCCACTACAAGCAATAGATGGAACTTTTAATTGCATTGTCATATTAAAAATTAGTCAGCTTACTAGAAATTTTTAATTAGTATAGCAGTAGTTATCAATTTCTGGAATTAGGATTAATAATTTAACAGGAGAAACCTAATTTTTTTCATCAATATCCTACAAACTAAGTTTCTCTATTTTCTGGTTTTCTTAACTCTAAGTAGGTAGGCAAAATTAAATTTAAAATTAAGCCAAGGAAGTAAATTTAGTCAAACTATTCTAATTCCTGAATTTATGTGCTTAATTCTCAATCCCAAAACCTACTTAACTATAAAGACTAGCAACATATTCTCCATAACCATTGTAAAGTAAAGTCGGACGTTTTTCCCAAGACCAACTCGCACCTTCACTTAATACCCTTTCATTTGCTTGTGACCATCGAGGATGGGGAACTTCAGGATTAACATTGGCTTGAAAACCATATTCATTAGGTATCAAAGTATTCCAAAAAGTTGCAGGTCTTTTTTCTACAAACTCAATTTTTACTATTGATTTTGCTCCCTTAAAACCATACTTCCAAGGAATAACTTCTCTCAAAGGCGCTCCATTTTGTTTTGGTAATGACTTACCATACATTCCCATAGCAAAAAAAGCTAATTCATTAGCCATTTCATCTATTCTTAAACCTTCAGTATAAGGCCAAGGATAACCATTAGCCCACAAACCAGGACCTTTAGTAATTTCTGAATCGTAAAAAGATGTAAAACGAACATATTTAGCTTTTGATGTTGGTTCCACATCTGCCATTAATAACTTCATAGGAAAACCAATCCAAGGTACCACCATTGCCCAAGCTTCAACACACCGAAACCGATATACTCTTTCTTCTAGAGGAAACTTTTTTTGTAGTTCATCTATGTCATAAATACGAGAATTTTTGACTAAACCTGTAACTTCAACTTTCCAATTTTCAGTAGGTAAATTTTGAGCATTTTCCCAAATAGATTTAGTACCGCCAAATTCATAGAAATTGTTATATTTTGTCGCTAAAGCTTCGTCAGTTATTGGTCGATCAACTTTAGCAAAATTGGAATTAGGTGTAAATTTGCCAATAGTTGGTAAAGTTGCTGCTCCAGAAATTAAAGATGTTTTTGAGTTCCCACCACAACTTGTCAGAGTAGATAAAGCAGTAGCACTCAAACCAGCACCAATTAAATTTTTCATAAACCGACGGCGGTTTAAATAAACCTTTTCTGGAGTAATTTCTTTTTCAGGAATTTCCCAAGACTTTTTGATCCGGATTAGTGGCATGATTAATTGTTAGTTACTATGAGGTTAAACTGAAATATCAAAAAATTCAGAATTTTTTATCTAGTTTACAATAAAAAAGTAATTCAATAATTTAGAATTTAGAATTTAGAATGCACAATTATTAAATCAATGAATTATTAACAATAATTTAGAATTAAAATGCCTTTTAACTCTAAATTATAAATTCTGAATTTATCAAATATTCAGTATACGACAGTATAATTTAATTTTGGCAAATTAATTAATTCATAATTCAGAATTATGATTGCCATAATTATTGTTTTTAAAACCACGAAATCCATTGGATAAACCCGATTTCTGTATAAGTTCTAAGAAGATATTATATATGTAGCAATTCCAAATAGATTGTGATAAACCAAAAAGTCAATAATAAAACTGAAACTCCCACCTGTTGCTTTCTGGAGCTTTTCCCTAAAAAGCAGTAATATTTTTGCACGAATCAAATAGGATTGCTATCTATAGCGTTTCTCAAGTTACTGAGATAAAGTTGTTTTTCTTATTTTCTATTCCCTGTTTCCCAAATTATATCATGTCCTTCTCTATTAGAACTCCTGGCTTCTAACCTCTAACCTCTAACTTCTGACTTCTGAAGTTCCCTGTTGCCGAATTCTAATAATTTTTATTCACAAGCTAAATATAACTACTAGACATCTCCAAAAATCAAAAATAAAATCAATTATTATCCATAAATTATCAATTAATACCCCCCCCTATTTCCTGTTCCCTCTTCCCTCTTTTCTAGAGATGTCTACTATAGATAATAAATTGTTAAATAATTAACAATTGAGTAAGCTGAGAATATTCAAAGGTAGTATGTATATTTTTGTGAAGAATAATAATCAACCCAGATTAAAAGTGAAAAAATGTATATAACCCAATCCAACTACTAATTTCTCAAGGTTAAAGTCAAAACTCATTTATCCTCCAAAAATTTTTAGTTGTAATTTATTGCTCCTACAAAGTCAAACAACCCCTAACCATTCCATAATATTTGTAGCTAAAATCTAATAAATATTATCATAGAAAAAATATGCTAATTGATTGCTGATTATGAATCATCGCATCAATCCTCACAACCAAAATCCGGAAGATGGTGACAAGCAAATTGTCAGCCAAAATGAGACAATAGGAGCCTATGCCCATTGTCCACCTATACTCAAAGAACGCTATCAGACCATCAAACCTTTAGGTGAAAGTGTCTGGAGTCGTACATTTCTAGCCATTGACCAAGACAAACCTTCTAAACCACCTTGTATTATTAAAGAATTTGTCAACCTAGACGACAGAAAAGACCTAGTTTTTCAAGGTCAAGAAATTATCCCGACATTTAGCTGTGACCCAGTACAGCTAGACAAAATCGGTAAACATCCCCAAATTCCGGAGCTATTAGCATCTGTAGAACATGATGGCCACCGTTATTTAGTACAAGAATATATTGAAGGCCGGAACCTGGCCACAGAACTTATAGAAGATGGTGTCTTTAATGAAAATAAAATTTGGCAAATATTGAATCAGTTGTTGCCAGTGTTGGAGTTTATCCATGACCATCACCTGATTCACGGAGATATTAAACCAGAAAATATCATTTGTCGGACAAAACCAGGCACAACTATTCCAGAATTTGTTTTAGTTGATTTTGGTGTTACCATTTCTGCTAATGGAGACCTACTATCAATAGGCAGTATTAATGGTTCCGCTGAATATGCTGCCCCAGAACAAACACAGGGGAAAATCTATCCCAACAGTGACATATATAGTTTAGGTGCAACTTGTCTGCATCTATTAACAATGGTTTCACCATTTGAACTATTTGATATCAAATCTGATAAATGGGTGTGGCGAGACTATTTGAAAGATCCAATTAGTCGTCATCTAGGTCGCATCTTAGATAAAATGGTGCAACGAGACCATCGTCAACGGTATCAGTCCGCAGCCGAAATTATTAAAGATATCAAGTACGGACCCACACCAGTAGATGTCATCCTGCAAAAACCAAAGTGGAGTGTAACTGTTTGGGGAGCAGCGGCGATCGCTCTATTATCATTAGTTATTAGTTCTCGCGTACCATCTCCCCAAACTCAATCATCACTTTCTGATTTATCAGAAACGCCCACTATTGTAGAGCGAGAGCCATATTTAGTTAAGCCATATGTACCCAAGCCCGAAACAGATGAGTACACAACTAAACTCCCGCCGCTACCACCATCTACAGGAATACTAGACCAACTTTCCCCACTCCGAACTTTAGCAACAACTTCAGGTCCGGTTTGGTCGATCGCAACCAGCCCAGATGGTCGCATTGTTGCGAGTGGCAGTACAGATGGGGGTATTCAACTGTTACATTTACGCAGTGGGCAAAATTTAGGTACATTATCAGGACATGACGGACCTATATGGTCTGTTGCTATAACTCCAGATAGTCGCACCCTAGTTAGTGCTAGTGGTGACAGTACAATTAAAATTTGGGATCTTTACACTGGTAGATTGAAAAATACCTTGTATGGTCATCTGAAAGATGTTTTCTCTGTCGCTATTAGTCCTGATGGCAATACGATCGCCAGTGTCAGCAAAGATAAAACCATAAAAATTTGGGATATTAATAGTGGTTTACTATTGTATACTCTTTATGGGCATTTAGATGAAGTGCAGTCTGTTGTCTTCAGTCCTAATGGTCAAACCTTAGCTAGTGGTAGTAATGATGGTACTGTCAAAATATGGAATTGGCGTTATGGTAGACTACTACGCACACTAAAGGGTCATAGTGGACCTGTATGGTCTGTCGCTATTAGTCCTGATGGTAATACCTTAGCTAGTGGTAGCTGGGATAATACGATTAAACTTTGGGATCTAAATACTTACCACCGACAAATAAGTAGGCGTTCTCAACGTACTTTAATAGGTCATTCAGAAAAAGTGCAATCTCTTCAGTTTAGTCCTGATGGTAACACCTTGGCTAGTGGAGATTTTGGAGGTACAATTAAACTCTGGCAAATTCATACAGGTGGTTTAATGGGAACTCTCAAAGGACATTCCGCCTGGGTGAATTTAACTTTTGATTCTCAAGGCAAAACTTTAATTAGTGGTAGTTTTGATGACACAATTAAGCTGTGGCGTTTTTCTCCTTCGAGGTTCTAAAATTGTTTGGATGAAAATCACCTAATATTAGAGAATCACTTTTAGGGATGTTCTATGGAACATCCCTACAACAATTATAATTGTGGCTATCAATAGACATCTGGTGAATAAAGATATAGACTTTTTGCGCTTAGTAGGGAACAGGGGAATTTATTCTTACGAACAAAGATACGAAAAATGATTTTGTCTCTAAATCTTACTATTCTAGCTGATCTTATAATAAAGAGCAAGTTTATTTTCTGGAGAGGTCTAATAATTTTGAAACTGTCTTGATGAAGAATGATATCATATTATGTCCCCTGGTATCGTTTGTGCAAAAGTTGGAGAAATATTAACCATATTTAAGGTTTTTCCTTTTCTTCTTCCTTCTCTCCTAGATAATATGAGCCTTCTTCCTTACCTTCTCGCTTGCAATACCGATGCTACCGGACATAATATAACTCCTAAAAAACTACCTAATTATACCAATCCTACCAGATTTTATATCAGGAGGAAAAGAAGGAAAAAGTTTTTGGCATTGCTGAAACACGGTATGAAATTCCTAAATAGGGGTGTAACTCAGACCTATTATTTTCCCTCTTTAAGGCGCGGACAAAGCTCCTTTCTAGCTCCTGACTCCTGACTCCTGACTCCTGTAAAATAATACCTTTATTCAGCAACGCCAAGTTTTTTTGTTTCCCTTTCACGATATGTTTGCGCAGCATTCCGCAGGAAAACCCAAAGTGGAATGTCATTCTATGTATGCTCTTATCCGGATAAAGATGTAATGAAACTCAAAATATTAATAACAACTCTATTAGCTTCAGTAGCTTTTGCCACACCTGTAGTCGCATACACAAAATGGCAAGCACGAACTTTAAAACGCTCAAAAGAATGTTTTTATTGTAACCTTTCCAATATAAATCTCAGTAATTCTAATTATAAAAAAATGAACGTAACTGGGTCAGAATTAAAGAATGCTGACTTCTCTAATACAAATCTTGAAAAAGCCAATTTTACCAATACAGATTTAACAGAAGCAGAATTCGATAGTGCCAACTTACAAGAAGCTAACTTACAGAGGTCTATCCTCAAATCAGCTAACTTTTGGGGGGCAAATCTCCAGAAGGCCAATTTGCGCGGGGCTGATTTAACAGAGGCTGTTTTTTGGAATGCTGATTTAAGAGGGGCAGACTTACGGGACACTGATATTAGCAAAGCCAGCTTTATTGATGCCCAACTAAAAGGCGCAATCTTACCTGATGGTACTATATATCCTTATAGATAAGGGAGTAGGGAGTAGGGAGTAGGGAGTAGGGAGTAATACCATTTCTCAAAAACTTTTCTATATTTACTTGAGCAGGGGAGTAGGGAAGTAGGTAGGGACGTTTTCAGCTAAGAGCTGACATTAAACTTATAGGGAGGGCGACATGTTTGCGGAGCATTCCGGAACGGAAAACGCATTTTTGCCTATGCAACTTCCGTACAGAGAAGCAAACATAAGAATAATTAACATTAAACTAGCTAAAATCAGCAAAAAAATGATTCTGATTGTACCGAGCGGTTAATAACTGAAGTATCGCCCAAGTATAGCAATAATGGATGGGAATTGGTATAAAGGAGAAATAATTGATGATTTCTGTGGCGTGATTAGTTTTATTTTTTATGATTGGAGCAGCTTGCATATCTTCGATATCCCACACCTCCCAAACTTCCTAAACTCCCCACCCTCCCCAAACTTCCTAAACTTCCCATTCCTCCCCACACTCCCTACTCTCTTCCACATTGGAAATAGCATTAACTTTTGTACCCCTTTACCCTTACAATCTTAAAGAAAATATTATAATTTTTTTCAATTTCAACTTTAGTTCACTGTTTTATTACCTATAAATGCTATGGCTATTGGCTACCTCGCCTTTGTTCTTCACGCCCATCTCCCTTTTGTACGACATCCAGAAAGCGATTATGTCTTAGAAGAAGAGTGGCTATTTGAAGCAATTACCGAAACTTATGTCCCCCTAATCCAAATGTTTGAGGGGTTAAAGCGAGATGGTGTGGACTTTAAATTGACCATGAGTATCACACCACCTTTGGTGGCCATGCTGCGAGACCCTCTACTACAAGATCGCTATGAACACCACTTAAGCTTACTGGAAGAATTAGCAGAAAAAGAAATTGACCACAATACCCACAATGGTCATATCCGCTACCTTGCAGAACATTACGCCACTCACTTTAACAATGTTCGAGAACTCTGGGAACGTTACGACCGTGACTTAATTACTGCATTTAAGCAGTTTCAAGACAGCAACAACCTAGAAATTATGACCTGTGGTGCTACCCACGGCTACTTCCCACTGATGAAAATGTACCCAGAGGCCGTCTGGGCACAAATCGAAGTTGCTTGTCAACATTATGAAGAAAACTTTGGCCGTCGTCCCAGAGGGATTTGGGTCCCAGAATGTGCCTATTATGAAGGTCTAGAGCGATTACTCGCTGATGCTGGTATACGTTACTTCTTAACAGATAGCCATGGTGTACTCTACGCTCGACCTAGACCTAGATTTGGTAGTTATGCCCCTATCTTTACAGAAACAGGAGTAGCTGTTTTTTCTAGAGACCATGAATCTTCTCAACAAGTTTGGTCTTCGCAAGTGGGATATCCAGGAGACGCAGAATATAGAGAGTTTTATAAAGATTTAGGCTGGGAAGCAGAATATGAATATATTAAGCCTTATATTATGCCTAATGGCCAGCGCAAGAATACAGGCATTAAATATCATAAAATTACAGGGCGTGGTTTGGGATTAGGAGATAAAGAACTTTACGACCCTTATTGGTCTAGAGAAAAAGCAGCAGAACACGCTGGTAATTTTATGTTTAATCGGGAACGCCAGGTTGAGCATCTATACCATATTATGGAGCGACTTCCAATTATTGTTTCTCCCTACGATGCTGAGTTATTTGGTCACTGGTGGTATGAAGGGCCTTGGTTTTTGGATTTCCTATTCCGCAAAACTTGGTATGACCAAAGCACTTATCGGATGACTCATTTGGCAGATTATTTACAGAAACATCCCGAACATCAAGTTTGTCTTCCAGCACAGTCGAGTTGGGGATATAAGGGTTTCCATGAATATTGGCTTAATCATACTAATTCTTGGATTTATCCTCATTTACATCAGGCCGCAGAACGGATGGTTGAATTGGCGCGATATGAAGCACAAGATGAACTGGTACGAAGGGCTTTAAATCAGGCAGGCCGAGAATTATTGCTGGCTCAATCTTCTGACTGGGCGTTTATTATGAGTACGGGTACTATGGTCCCTTATGCTGTGCGGAGGACGCGATCGCATCTGAGGCGTTTTAATAAGCTTTATGACGAGATTCTACAGGGAAAGATTGACTCTGGTTGGTTGGAAAAGGTTGAGGCGATCGACAATATTTTTCCTCAAATTAACTATCAAGTTTACAGGCAACTTTATCCAGTCAAAAAATAAAATTCAGACCTACTCAAGACTGTTAACAATAATTTTTTCTTTGCTCCTCTTTATTTCCAGGGGAGTTTTTTTTATCTTTAATCATAGTGTTTTACTTCCTATAGCAGTAAGTTAGGAAATTTGTAAATCCTAAAATTTAGTCAGAGATTACTTTTAACTTTTGACTTATGGATAGCGTTATATTCCTTGAATTTTCAAGTTGTTAATTAATTAATTTGATTGTTTGTATTATACCAGGCATGAAAAAAGAATGAGACAAAAAGCTAGCTCTCAGTCAAATATACTTAAAAATAGCTACTCCAATTGATATTAGATAGTTATCTAACCACTTTTTTACCTTTTTTTTCAATATTTACCTCTTCTTCCTTCTTGCTTCTTCCTTCTTTCTTACCGAAAAATAAAGGTATAAAGCCTCTCACTCACCGTGGAGAAACAAGAAAAAATTTTCCTTTTATTCAATCCTATCCGTTTTAGGGAGAGGTAATTATCAATTATCCATTATTAATTATCAATTATTGAATTCTACCATTTCTAACAAAAACTTATCACGCTTGGTATTAATCATCTCAAATTATTAAAATACTGTAAATATTTATTACAATAGACTATTTCGTAACAACAGATACAGAAATCTCTGTTAGTATAAAGGTGAAAGGAAAAAAGCAACCCAAAGATTAGTCAAGCAATCAAAGGAGAAAGTTTAGTATGTTGACTGAACTTCAAGCACGTTCCTTAATGGTCCATCATCACCATCTTGTCAAAAATCGTCAGCAGTCAATGCTGAACAGAGCGATATCTGAAGTGGGATTAGAAAGTAGTCACTACTGGGGTCATATTCAAGGAAAAGTACAGCCTACCTTTAGAAAAAATTATGAGCGCGGTCGTGCTTCCATGAGCTAATTGGCTTCCTTTTTTAGAATCAAATTTCATCTTTAACAAACAAAATTTAATCCAAAAGGAGAATTAAAACAATGGATATAGAAAATCAAGCTCGTGGATTAATGATGCGTCATCACAACCTCATTAAAAATCGTCAACAATCAATGCTAAATCGTACTGCAAGCGAAGTTGGTGTAGAAGCAGATAACTATTGGGGCAATATTCAAGGAAAACCTTATCCTAGTTTTGTCACTACTTACGATCGTAGTCATGCTTCCATGAGTTAGAGTATTATCAAACGTTGAAAAAATTATCAAAAAAAAGTTAGCAATAGGAAAATCAACAATGGATATAGAAAATCAAGCTCGTGGATTAATGATGCGTCATCACAACCTCATTAAAAATCGTCAACAATCAATGCTAAATCGTACTGCAAGCGAAGTTGGTGTAGAAGCAGATAACTATTGGGGCAATATTCAAGGAAAACCTTATCCTAGTTTTGTCACTACTTACGATCGTAGTCATGCTTCCATGAGTTAGAGTATTATCAAACGTTGAAAAAATTATCAAAAAAAAGTTAGCAATAGGAAAATCAACAATGGATATCAAAAATCAAGCTCGTGGATTAATGATGCGTCATCACAACCTCATTAAAAATCGTCAACAATCAATGCTAAATCGTACTGCAAGCGAAGTTGGTGTAGAAGCAGATAACTATTGGGGCAATATTCAAGGAAAACCTCATCCTAGTTTTGTCAATACTTATGATCGGAGTCATGCTGCTATGAGTTAGAGTATTATCAAACTTCAAAAAAATTATCAAAAAAAAGTTAGCAATAGGAAAATCAACAATGGATATCAAAAATCAAGCTCGTGGATTAATGATGCGTCATCACAACCTCATTAAAAATCGTCAACAATCAATGCTAAATCGTACTGCAAGCGAAGTTGGTGTAGAAGCAGATAACTATTGGGGCAATATTCAAGGAAAACCTTATCCTAGTTTTGTCACTACTTACGATCGTAGTCATGCTTCCATGAGTTAGAGTATTATCAAACGTTGAAAAAATTATCAAAAAAAAGTTAGCAATAGGAAAATCAACAATGGATATCAAAAATCAAGCTCGTGGATTAATGATGCGTCATCACAACCTCATTAAAAATCGTCAACAATCAATGCTAAATCGTACTGCAAGCGAAGTTGGTGTAGAAGCAGATAACTATTGGGGCAATATTCAAGGAAAACCTTATCCTAGTTTTGTCACTACTTACGATCGTAGTCATGCTTCCATGAGTTAGAGTATTATCAAACGTTGAAAAAATTATCAAAAAAAAGTTAGCAATAGGAAAATCAACAATGGATATCAAAAATCAAGCTCGTGGATTAATGATGCGTCATCACAACCTCATTAAAAATCGTCAACAATCAATGCTAAATCGTACTGCAAGCGAAGTTGGTGTAGAAGCAGATAACTATTGGGGCAATATTCAAGGAAAACCTCATCCTAGTTTTGTCAACACTTATGACCGTAGTCATGCTGCTATGAGTTAGAAATATTTTGCGAATAATTGAATGATTTTTTTGACTCATATATTAAGTCGCAACTTCACTATTGTAGAAAAAGTTGCGACTAATTTTTTTCTCTAAAAAAGTAGCTATTTCCCCTGGGCAATAAAAGCCTGTTGTGCTGATGCAGAATATAATAATCAAGAAAAAGTGGCAGTTCGGAAGATGGCTGGTTTAATGGGAATTTCTGAGCAGATTGTAGAAGAAATTGAGGCAGTAATTATAGAAGAAGAGAAACTGAAGGATAAACGAAACGCTCTAGTTTATGATAGTAAGGTATTGTGGGAGTAGCTATAGCAGACACTAAGAAAATATCAAGAATCAACTTCTAACCTCTACCTTTTGCTATAATTGCCAGTCAGCACAATCATAAATAAAGGAAAGAAAAATGTCAGACTGGCAAGTAATAACTGGTGGAGTAACAGCTCCCAAAGGATATCGGGCAACAGGAATAATTGCCGGGTTAAAGCCCTCCGGAGCAGCAGATTTGGCCTTGATTTTGTCAGATGTAGATGCGATCGCTGCTGGAGTCTTCACCACAACTCAAGTAAGAGCAGCTTGTGTAGATTATTGTCGCCAACGTTTAGAGGATAAACCAAGTGCTAGAGCAATTTTGTGTAACGCTGGACAAGCAAATGCTGCCACCGGAGATTTAGGTTGGCAGGATGCAGTGGAAAGTGCAACAGAATTGGGAAAAGCACTCAATATTTCTCCAGATTCAATTTTACTAGCCTCCACGGGAGTCATTGGGCAACGAATTAAAATGGATGCTCTTAAAGCAGCTATTCCTCAATTAATCTCTACAGTTTCCCCAGAAGGAGGGGAAGCAGCAGCACAAGCTATTGTCACCACAGATTTAGTTACAAAATCAATCGCTTTAGAAACACTGATGGGCGATCGCCCGGTTCGTATTGGTGGTATTGCTAAAGGTTCTGGAATGATTCATCCGAATATGGCAACAATGTTATCATTTGTTACCTGTGATGCAGCAGTTTCTCCTCCATTATGGCAAGAGATGTTAACCAGAGCAGTTAATCGCAGTTTTAATCAAATTACTGTTGATGGGGATACGAGTACCAATGATACAGTTATTGCTCTAGCAAATGGTCAGTCTCGCACATCTGCTATGACAAATATGGGAGCAGAAGCAGAAAAGTTGGAGGCAATGTTAACAGAAGTTTGTATTTATTTAGCAAAAGCGATCGCTCGTGATGGGGAGGGAGCAACTTGTTTGATAGAAGTTCAAGTTAATGGAACATCTGACGAAGCATCTGCTAATAAAATTGCCAAAACAATTGCCGGGTCTTCTCTAGTAAAATCAGCCATTTTTGGTCGAGACCCTAACTGGGGAAGAATAGCAGCAGCAGCAGGTCGTGCTGGAGTCAAGTTTGAGCAGGATAAGTTACAGGTAAAATTGGGAGACTTTTTGCTCATGGAGAATGGTCAACCTTTAGATTTTGACCGAGCTGCTGCTAGCGAATATTTGCAGCAGAGAGCAGCAGGAGAATATCTCAAGGATGATACTGTGGTAATTTCTGTCAAAGTTGGAGATGGTGTTGGTAACGGGAAAGCTTGGGGATGCGACCTTAGTTATGACTATGTAAAGATTAACGCTGAGTACACTACTTGATATAGAAGCATGAGGCATGACGCGGATTTTTTTTATGTCAGTAACAACTGAAAAACTGGGCGTTGCTGAATTATAGGGATGAATATTAAGTGGGATGGGCATTCTGCCCGTCCGAAAATATAGAACCCCTGAAGGGATCTATTTAAAATTATAGATTGAGAGTAGGGGAGTAGGGGAGTGTGGAGAGATGGGGAGATGGGGAGATGGGGTGTATTATACCAATTCCCATGCATTAATGCTATACTTGGATAAAACTTCAGTTATTAAGTAATTAAACTAAGATAATTACTTTTTTGTTAGTTTGAGTAAATTTAGCATTAATTATTGTTGTTTTTAATTCTCCTGTACGGACGTTGCATGCAACGTCCGTACCTACTCCCCCACTCCCCTACTTCAATCAAATGTAGAAAAGTTTTTGAGAAATGGTATGAGATATCTGCCAAAATACCATCATCAAATCAATTATTACCCATTTTTTATCAATTAATTCTCCCTCTAACCTATTGATTGGAGATACCAAATGGCTTCTATAAGGGTAATCCCCCTGTGATACTTATGAATAGGCAACCAGAGTAGGCAAGGAGTGTTATTCCTACCAGAAAATCATCTTAGTAATTACCAACCTGCCTATTGCATAAAGCAACAAAAGCAAAATAATACAGTGGATTCCGTCTGAGTGAGGTACGCTTTTGATAGGCAATATGCCTACAAAGGCTTTGATTTCATTGTACCTCACATACCTGGAATTTCCTGGAATTTTTTAGGTGTTGGTGAAGCGCGTGTATGATATTAATCTTAATTATTTAGGAGTCAGGAGTCAGGAGTCAGGAGTCAGGAGCAAAGAAAGAAGAAGAATAAAGAGTAGTAGAAGGAGAAAGTTTTTTGTTCCCACTCTTATTCGGGTACAATATCGTACCTTTATTCACCAACGCCTTTTTTAGAATCAGAAAGATTAAAGAGATTTTTCGTCATAAATACTCAAGTATCACTTCCAATCGAAAATTCAAACAATGAGCGCTAGTGTTTGAGAAGAAATAGCCTTTGTGCAGGATGAGATAGATGTATCACATAGCGATCTTCAGAGGGTAGTCTTGGTCATTTGTCAAAAAAATTAGATACGTTTGCCCTGGGAGTTTGATACCAAAATTGTTATCAGGTAAAAATATTTATCATAAAAAAAGATTTTTGTCAAAAAATCTTCTAAGTTCAATATTTAGAGTCAGTCTTTATAACAACAATTTGCCTAATCGTCAATTGTCAGCTATGATCTTTATCAACAGGGCAGCCAATTGCAACAAAAATTAGGCACTGATGGATCAAGTAGATATAGGCAATAAACGCAGTATAAAAGCATCAGATACTCAAGGTTCAGCTTCAGACGAGCCTAGTAGCCTTATGATTGTGCAGCTAAATAACAACTTGCAATCTAGTTCACCCATTAACTATCAGGGGGGTGACACTAGCTGAACAGACCCGCAGCCACATAAGGGTCTCTAGACTGCAAGGATATCACCAGCATCACCCTATTAATTTGGTAAATATAACAACTGGTAATTAGTCATTGGGTGACAATATTTATAACCCAAGACTCATCATTATTCACATCAGCAATCTAGGACATCCCAGATTAGGGCTGCGCCGATAGGCTTTGTTTAGCATCAACAAAACATAATTTATTTTGAAAGTTTAAGTCAAAATAGAATCCTTAGAACTTAATTTTTTGCAGTTCAGAGGAAATGAAATATATCCACACAAATCAGAGAAATTAACAGATTTATTTTATGAATGTCAGTGAGCTTTTAAGCGCGAATGAATTATTAGTTAGACACTCCAAAGGAGAAAGAAATTTTCAGGGAGTAAACCTCATTGCAGTTAATTTAGGTGAAGCTAACCTCAATCGTAGTAATTTAAGTCATGCTAGTTTTAAAGATTCCTACTTAGCTAAAACCAAACTAATTGGAGCTAATTTGAATAGTGCAGATTTTAGTTATGCTAATCTATCCCAAGCTAAGTTAATTGAAGCTAATTTGAGCGGTGCTAGCTTTACTAAAACCATACTTATTGAAGCAGATTTAAGTGGAGTAATTCTGAGTGGGGCAATTTTCTCAGAAGCTGATTTAACAAAAGCTATTCTGATCGGCACGAGCATGGTCGGAACTTGTTTACTAAATTTCTCCAAATTAACTAAAGCTAATCTAACAGGAGCTACTCTCAGTCGTGCTATCCTTAGTCGTGCTGACTTAACACAGGCAACTTTGAATCGGGCAATTATGAGTGAAGCAGACCTAAGTGGGACTTTGCTAAATCAGAGTAGTTTAATTCGAGCTTACCTACAACGGGGTAATCTCAGTGGTGCAAAGCTAATCAAGGCAGATTTAACAGAAGCAACTTTAGTAGAGGCAAACCTTTGTGCTGCCGACTTAACTGGAGCAGACTTGCAAGGAGCAAACCTTAGTAATGCCAATCTGAGTGGGTCAAATTTGATGGGAGCTAATCTACAGGGAGCAAATCTTAGGAATACTAATCTTAATGGTGTTGTTCTCCAACAGGCCAACTTGGGAGTTGCTGACTTAAGTAAGACTAACTTACGAGGAGCTAATTTGAAAGATGCCAATCTCTCAGGAGCAAATTTATTAGAAGCTGACTTGCGGGGCGCTAACTTACAAAAAGCTAATCTTTATGGTGCAGGTTTATTGCTGGTATCTCTCAAAGGAGCAGATTTAAAAGAAGCCTGTTTGTGTCATGCTAACTTAATTGGGTCTAGTTTAAATCTTTCTAGTCTTCAGGATGTTTGCCTCAAAGGAGCAATTATGCCCAATGGTTCAACTCATGAATAGAGTTATACTTATTTAATAAATGTTTGCTACAAATATTTACAACTTCCGCAGGAGTTAGGAGTCATTTCAGTTACTCTCCTAGGGTCTGAACTCCGTTTTTTCGTATAGGGAATGCTCCGCTTTCCATGTCGGCGACAGCCGAAAACAGTTAACAGTACCTCCTACTGAATTAGGAGATTTGAAATACTGAATTTTCTTTTTTTACCCCCTTTGAAGGGGAGAGGTAAAAACTTATTTTCGGGTAAATCTCTCTTTTTAGTCAAAGAGATATCATTCAGCAAGTCCTTCAATTACTCTTAACTATTTTTAACATTCTTTTTTTACACTTGGTATTAGGTATTAGAATAATTTCTAGAACTAATACCAATTCACTTTAAAGATGTCACAAATAGTTTGAAACTTTAGGTCTGAAATAATTTCCTGAAATTACTGTAACATCAAAGTTTTAAGCCTACAAAATCTTAATGCATGACTTTTGTACGGGTGAAGAGCGAATCACCCCTACTGACTTTTATAGCAGTTTTTATGTTTTTTAGAGTACAGAGATTTGGGTTTAAAGGAAGAAGGCTCATATTATCTAGGAGAGAAAGAAGAAGTAATGCAAGTCATGAAGTGAAAACCGCTATAACTTCCATGAAACGTTATAACTAAAGCTAGTTTGCCCCAAAAGCTAGATTTCAACAAAGTGGTTAATTATTAACCAGGGTCTATTGAAAAAGTATTATGGGTAAGGGTCGCTAACACCTAATCTGGGATATGCGAAAACTTTTACCGAATTATTAATTATTAATTGTTAATTAAATAATTGTGGTTTAAAGCCT